>JANNGJ010000393.1:0-4832 GCA_031403815.1 Burkholderiales bacterium
CATGCAGCCGTGCTCGACCAGCACGCGCTCGACGATGTGCGACATCGGCAGGTAGGACAACATGCGTGCATGGTGGTCAAGCGGCACGCGCTTGAGCCCCGACTCGATGCACCAGGCCAGGGTGCCGAAGCTGTGCATCACCCCCTTGGGCATGCCGGTGGTGCCCGAGGTGTACATGATCGTGCACAGCTCCTCCGCCGCGCGCACCGGGTGGCCGGCCAGCGGCGCGGTCTTGGCGATGATGTCGTCCCAGGTCGGGAAAGAATTCTTCGGCGACAGCGGGTGGCTGATGCACGGCAGGCCGGCCGGCACGCCGGCCTTCATGCCGTCCCAGCCGTCGAGCTTGCCGACGAACAGCAGCTTGGCCTCGCTGTGCTCGAGGATTTGGCGGATGGTGTCGGCGGCCAGGGTGGGGTACAGCGGCACCGACACAAATCCGGCCATCCAGATGGCCCAGTCGGTCATCATCCAGTGCGCCGTGTTCTTCGAGATCAGGGCGATCTTGCTGCCCGGCGGCAGGCCCAGGCTCTGCAGGTGCGCGGCCATACGCCGCGTTTCGTCAAGCGTCTGCTTCCAGGTCCAGGTGCGCACCTCGCCGGCCCCCTTGGCGGCGCCCTCGTAGGGCTGCGTGAACACGATGTGGGTGGGAGCGCTCTTTTCCCAGTGGTACAGGCGCTGCAGGGCCAGGGCTTCCGGGGCGATGGGGGTCATGGGGCAGTCTCCGTTCGGTTGCGGTCGATGAATACCAGACCGCGCAGCCTAGCCGTGCTTGCGCCGCTGAACCAGCGGGCTTTCCCAGAGCCGATTTGGGGGCTAGCCCCTAGCCCTGCACGACTCGACGGGCCGACCTCAGGGCTTGATGTAGGCCCAGCCCTGGGTTTGCAGCTTGGCCAGGCGCACCACCCCCGACGGGGTGAACTTGGCCTCGGCGATGAACTGCTCGCGATTGAGGTTGCGGTTCTTCAGGGTGATATCGCAGACTTCGAACACCACCCCGCGCGCCACCAGTTCCTGGACCGCGATCTCGTAGGGGTTGCCATTGCGGTCCTTGGTGTCCTGCATCAGAAAGTCGACCCCGGTGGCATGGCTCACCACGGTGATCTTGGCGGTCGGGTCGGTGTCGAGGTGGTTCTTGACGTTGCGCAAGCCGCCCAGGGCCTGGCTGGCAGCATCGCTGATGTGATACGCCACCTTGTCTTGTGCAAGGGCGGGCACGGCCATTGACAGGCCGAGCAACAAAGGCAGCGCGGCGGCCAGCAGGCTGCGAAAGCAACGTTGGAACATGGGTCTTTCTCCTGGTTAGGCGTCGGTCGGCGCGGGATGCGTCAGGCCTGGCCGGGGTTGCCTTGAGCGCCGATCAGGCGCGGGACGTTGGGCCGCCGCGGCGCGATCCGCGGCTGCGCCTTGAGCCAGGTCTCGACCAGCTCCCAGACCGGCTTGTTGCCAGCGGCGCGAGCGGCTTCAGCCACCGGGGCCCAACCGGCGACCTTGTAGCGCTTGGCGGCGTCGAGCGGCTGGCCGGCCAGACGCAGGTCCTGGATGCGCGCGCCCATCGCCGCCTGCGGTTCGATGGCGTAGCTCAGGCCGCCGACGCGGACCATGTCGCCGCCCTGCTGGTAGTAGGGGTCGGGGTTGAAGAGGTTGTCGGCCACGTCTTCGAGCACGGTCTTGATCTGCTCGCCCGTCATCTCGGAAAGCGTGGCGTAGGAGTAGGTGGTCGCCGTCTGGTCCATCAGCCACTCGCGCGTGATGGCCTGGCCCGGCAACAGGGTGGTGCCCCAGCGGAAGCCTGGGCTGAAAGCGATGGGCGCGTCCTGCACCTGCATCAAGGCATCGAGCAAGAGCTGATCACCACTGCCATTGAAGTTGCCGCGCCGGTAGAGCAGGCCGTCGTTGCGTGCCAGCACTTCGCCCAGGCGGGCTTCGTGCGGCGCGCGCACGCGAGCAATCAACGCGGCCATCTCGGGATCGGCCGGCAACAGGTTGGCAAACACCGGCAGCAAGGTGTAGCGGAAGTCGGCCACCCGGCCGCCATTGACCGCCAGGTCGAGCACGCCAAGGAACTTGCCGTTGCTGCCGGCATTGGTGACGATGGTCTGACCGCGCGGGTTCTTGACGATCACCGGCAGCGGCACGCCGTCATGGGTGTGGCCGCCCAAAATGGCGTCGATGCCGCTCACGCGGGAGGCCAGCTTGAGGTCGACGTCCATGCCGTTGTGGCTCAGCAAGATGACGGCAGCCGCCCCTTTGGCACGCGCTTCGTCTACCACTTTCTGCATCTCGTCCTCGCGGATGCCGAAGGTCCAGTCGGGCACCAGATACCGTGGGTTGGCAATCGGCGTGTAGGGGAAGGCCTGGCCGATGATGGCCACGCGCACGCCGTTCACCTCGCGCATCACCCAGGACTTGAAGACGGCGTCGCCGAAGTCGGTGGTGCGGATGTTCTGGGCCAGGAACTCGATGCCGACCGGCTTGAAGTCGCGCTCGACGATCTGCTGCACGCGCTCGGCACCGAGCGTGAACTCCCAGTGCCCCGTCATCAGGTCAACGCCGAGCAGCTTGGCTGCGTCGACCATGTCCTGCCCCTGGCTCCACAGCGCCGTGGCCGACCCTTGCCAAGTGTCGCCGCCATCTAGCAGCAGGGCGCCCGGGCGCGTCGCGCGCAGACGCTTGACCAGGCTTGCCAGTTGCGCAAATCCGCCCACCTTGCCGAAGCGACGCGCCGCGTGCTCGAAATCCAGGTGGGTGAAGGCGTGCGCCTCGCGCGAGCCAGGCCGGATGCCGGCGCTGCGCAGCAAGTGCGTGCCGACGCGGTGCGGCGGCTTGCCAAGCTGGTCGCCGAAGCCCAGGTTCATGCTCGGCTCGCGGAAATGGCTGGGCAGCAACTGGGCGTGGCAGTCGGTCAGGTGCAACAGCGAGAGGCTGCCAGCACCCTTGAAGCGGGGCGGCAGGTCGTAGGCCGCAGCCGCCTGGGCGTGGCTGCTGTGGCCCAAACCGAAACCGGCCACCGAGGCGGCCGCAAGCACCTGCAGGAACTCGCGTCGCTCAAGCGCGCTCATTGGACAACCCTGCTCGCTGCGCGCTTCGGGATGAGCGCTTGGCAGCGGCCCTGCGCGCTCACGACGGCTGCGTCACTGATTGACCGGGCTGGCCGGGTCCAACAGCAGGGCCATCAAGTCGCGCATCTGCGCCTCTGTCAGCACGCCGGCGTGGCCAAAGCGCGGCATGCCTGAGCAGGCGTTGTAGGCCTTGCTGTTGTAGATCTTGCCCCAGGTGTACTGAACGATGGCGGCTGACTCCGGTGCCGCGACATTGCTCACGCCACGCAACTTGCCGTAGTTGACCAGGCTTGGGCCGATGGTGCCGTAGGAGATCTCGGTCTTGCTGATCTGGTGGCAGTTGTAGCAGTTGCCGCCGCTGGGGGCGCCGGGGGCGTCGGTCCAGGTCATGCCGCGGCCGTTCTGGGCCAGGGTTTCGCCGGCGCGCCAATCGCCCAGGTAGCGGCCGCCTTCGGGCCACTTGATGCTCGCCAGTGCCGCGGCTTCGATCTGCTTGGCCACCGCCTCACTGGGCGGCTTATCGCTTGAGCAGGCCGACTGGCCGAGGTCCTGCTGCAGACGGTCGAGCTTGGCGATGCCTTGCTCGCGGAAGGAGGCTTTCATCATCTCCTGCGTCAGGCGGTCCAGTTCGGCCGGCGCCGGTGTGCTGGCACAACTGGCAAGCAGGAGCGTGGCCGCGGCCAGGGCAATACGGGGGGTGTGGGTCATGGTGATGGTGCCTGCGGTCAGCGCTTGATCGCCGGCGCGATCGACTCGGCGCCCTTGGCATTCACGCCCATATAGACGCCCAGCGCAATCGTCGCGTCGGAGGCGAAGCCGGGAAAGGGGAAGCGTTGTTGGCGGTAGCAGTCGTTGAGGCGGCGCTGCATGCTCCACATCTCGCCGCTGGACACGCGGTAGGCCGGCCAGGCCGCAAAGCCGATGCCGTCACCCGGGTTCTTCGTCAGCTCCGGCAGGTCCTGCAGGCGGATGCGCTTGCCGGCCTCGCCGTGGCAAGAGGCGCAGGAGAAGTCATACGGCCCGCCGCGGAAATAGAACACCCGCTTGCCGAGCTCGAACATTTCGCGCTCCTTGGCATGGCCTTGTGGCAGGTTCATCTTCTGCCCGCGCGACGCAGCCGACACGTAGGCCGCCAGGGCTTCCATGTTGGCCTGCTCGTCACGGCCGAAGGGCGTGGCGGCGATCAGCTTGGCGTCCAGGCCCTGCAGGGTCTCCATGCAGGTCAGCAGACGAGACTCCAGGTCCTGCACGCGCTGGGTGTCGGCAAAGTAACGCGGCAGTTCGACGAATGCACCCTTCACGACGCCGGGGCCGCGGCCGAGGTCGCAGGCTTCGAGCGTCGCGTTCTTCGGCCCGCGCGGCTGTTTCCACAGCGCCTCGCCGCGCGCTTCCCACAGGTCGGCAGGGTTGCCATCGGCCAGCAGCGCGCGGTACTGGGCGATGCCGTCGGCGGCGGTCGTGGGCGCGGTCTGCGCCTGCGCCGTGCTCGCCGACAACAGCGCCGCCAGCAGAACGCCTGCCCTCACGACACCACCGCCTCGTCGCTGCGGCTCTCGCCCTTGTTGTCTTTCCAGGTCACGCCGATCTTGTCGCCGGCCTTCGCACCCTTGACGGTGAACTGCAGGACCACGACTTGGCCATGCGGAATCCGCTGGGCGCGGCGCCAAGCCCCGTCATCGACCGCCCGTTCTTCCCGCCTCGTTCAAGCTGACGATCCGATTTGGATCGCGCGAGGCGGACCCCACCAGGTCCCCCTCGCTTTTTTTGTGCCCC
>JANNGJ010000394.1:0-7535 GCA_031403815.1 Burkholderiales bacterium
GTGAGCGCACGCCGTGCCGTTGGCAACGCAATGCGCCCCCTGTGGCCTGTGTTGGTCGGGTTGGTTGCAGGGGCGGCTGCGGCCGACACCAGCAGACTAAGTGCCCCGCCCCGATCGGGCGACTTGTTTTCGAGCAAGTCCGCCTTTGACTGCGCTCCGTCTCCGCTAGGTAGTGGCACCTGGCCAAAGGTGCGCTCCAACGCTGCGGGTAGCGTCGCATGGTGGTATTGCCCAGGCGCAAGCGGTGGATGGTCCTTGAGTTTGGCTGCCGCAACGTCTACCAACCTGAGCGCCACCAAGCTTTGGGCCGACATGTACGCTGTGATGACATCTCCCGATTCGGTCGCTGCCTTCCATGCAGCCGTTGCCGCGCGAGTGACTACGCCGATGGACGACCCGAGCTTGAAACCGGTGTGGCAGCCCTTCTTGTCTGAAATGCAGGCAGGCGCGCCGGCCGCTGCCGCAAAGGCGAGCCAGATGGTGGCCGTCCATTGAGGCACGCAAGCAAAAGCGGGCGCTCTCCCGTTGTTGCTCGAAGCATGCCCTGAGCGCTACTTCGCGGTCCGGGATCGTGCCGGGGGGGCGCGGCAGAATCGGGCCCCATGACAGCAGCGGAGATCCCCATGGCACTGCCATTTCAAGACCGTGTGTTTGTCGTCACGGGCGGCTTTGGCTCGCTTGGCCGTGCGCTGGCCGGCCTGCTGCTGGAGCGCGGCGCGCGGGTTGCGCTGCTCGACCGTGCGGCTGCCGCAGCGCCAAGCCACACCAGCGATCACATGCTCATGCTCGGCGGCGTCGATCTGGGGGCCGAGGGCGCCGCGCAGCAGGCGCTGGCGCAGGTGTTGCAGCGCTGGCAGCGCATCGATGGTCTGGTCAATGTCGCGGGCGGCTTCGCCTGGCAGACCGTGGCCGAGGGTTCGCTCGACACCTGGGACCGGCTCTACGCCATGAATCTGCGCAGCGCCGTGGCGACGGCGCAGGCCGTGTTGCCGCATCTGGCTGCGGGTGGGCGCATCGTCAATGTCGGGGCGCTGGCGGCGCTCAAGGCGGGCAGTGGCATGGGTGCCTATGCGGCGTCGAAAGCCGGCGTGTTGCGCTTCACCGAGGCCCTGGCCGAGGAGCTGAAGGACCGCGGCGTGACCGTCAACGCCGTGCTGCCAAGCATCGTCGACACACCCGCCAATCGCGCCGACATGCCCACCGCTGCTTTCGAACGCTGGGTCACGCCCGATGCACTGAGCCGCGTGGTCGCCTTCTTGCTGTCGGATGACGCCGCAGCCATCACCGGGGCCTGTCTGCCGGTGGCAGGTCGGGTCTGACGCCGCCAGTGCCGTTCAGCCGCTGCGCTGGCTTGGCGCGTCGCGAGCCAGGAAAGCGGCGTAGTCTGTGCAAAAGCGCTCCGGCACTTCGAAGTAGGGCATGGCGCCGGTTGGAAACACGCTGAACTGCCAATTGGCGCGCTGCTCAACGACGGCCTTACCGCGGTAGTCGGTGAAGTCGCCGCGCACGCCGTGAGACATCCAGACCGGCAGGCCGAGTTGCTCATAGACCGTGTGGATGTCAGCGCTGAACAAGTTCGCTGCCAGGAAGCAGAGCGGTGCGTGCTCGGCGCCGGCCTGCTGCGTGGTCAGCACGGCATAGCGCCACATTTCTTCGTCGATGTCGGGTGCGCCATGGGTGCGGCGCAGAAAGTAGCGGATCACGCCGGGCCGCGTCAGGCCGCGAAACACGGCACCGCCCCAGGCCGCGCCCGGCCCGCGCAGGGCACGGTACAGCCAGGGCATGCCGCGGGTGCGGCCTGGCGCCTCGCGCCATGCACGCCGGCCACTGAAGCCGGTGGGGCTGACCAGCGCCAGGCTGCGGTAGTGACTGGGTCTTTCGACGGCCGCGCGGGCCAGGAACTCGGTTGACAGCGAAAGCGCCAGCGCGTCGAACGCAGCGGGGCCGCAGCGCTGCTGGATCTGCGCTGTCACGGCATGCAGCGCATCCGTCATCAGGCGCGGCGTGTAGGCACGGTCGCTGCGCTCGCTCCAGCCGTAGCCGGGCAGGTCGATCGAGAACACGGTGTGCGTGGCGCGAAAGTGCTCGTGCAGCGGGCGAACTTCCGCCGCCGAGCCGGCCGCGTTGATGCTGTGCACCAGCAGCAGCGCAGGCCCGCTGCCTGCGACATACACGCTCAGGCGTCCGGCCGGGCTGTCGAAGGCCAGACGCTCGCCGCTGACGGCCGGGGGCAGAGGGTTTTCGCCAGTCACAACCAGCCCTGGTGCCAGCGGCTGATGTCGGTGAGTGCGCGCCAGGGCAGCACCGTCGACCGGCCCGAATGCACGGCTTGCAGTTCGACCGACTCGATCTTGCCGCCGGGTGGCTCGGGCTCGAGGACCCGCGTCACGACAAAGTGTTTCTCCTTGCCGAGCGGGGTCACCGCCGTCCACTTGCTGAGCAGCAGCTTCTTCGGGCTCAGCCGATGCGGGCGGGCCGGCTCGGGTTGGGTCGCGGGCGGTGGCAGCATCGCTGAGCTCCTCGGACCCTAGGCCGCGCGACTGACGCGCCGTGTGATCAGGGCACTGGTGATGCCAAGCAGGATGGCCCACTCCAGCGACAGGGTGACGGTGCCGATCAGGGTCACCGCCAGCGGCAAGCGCGCGAGCGGCTCCTCGCGCCAGAGGCGCACGATCTCGCGGCCATCGATCAAGCCCCAGGCAACCACCAGCAACAGTCCCGCGATCACGGCCAGCGGCAACCACCGCGCCCAGGGTGCGACGAAGAACAGGATCAGCACCAACAGCACGGCGGCGAAGACAGCGGCCAGCGGCGTGCGCGCGCCAGCCTCCACGTTCACGCCCGAGCGGTTGAAGGAGCCGCTTGCCGGCAGCGCGGAAGTGAAGGAGCCGACCAGGTTGGCCAAGCCCTGGCCGATGAACTCACGGTTGCCGTCCAGCGTGTCGCCGTTACGCCGGGCCACGGCCTTGGCAATCGCCACCGCCTCGGTCAGACCCAACAGGGTCATCACGAGGGTGGCGCCGAAGAGGCTGCGCACGGTGTCGATTGACAGGTCAGGCCACGACAGAGGGGGCAGCGCGCCCGGCAGTGCCTGCACGGTGGCCAACTTCGGCCACTCAGGCATCCAGGCCGCCACTGCATGCGCCGTCAACGTGCCGACGATCACCGCCACCAGCATCGCGGGCACGTAGCGATTGAGCGGCCGCCAAAGCACGGCGGCCAGCACAGTTGCGCTGGCGGCGATCACGCTCGGCCATTGCACCGCGCCGATCTGCATCGCGGCCGACTGCAGGTTCGTCAGCACCGAGGTGCCGCGCGCCAGGCCCAGGCCGAGCAGGGCGCCGACCTGGCTGTTGACAATCAGCACCGCAGCGCCGGCCGTGAAGCCAACGATCACGGCGTGCGGCACCTTGTCGACAATGGCGCCGACGCGCGCCAGGCCGAGCAGCAATTGCATTGCGCCGACCAGGAAGGTCAAGGTCAACACCAGGCGCACGTAGTCGGGCGAGCCGACTGCGGCCAGGGGGGCAATCAAGGCCATGGTGGTGAGTGAGATCGCGTTCGCTGGCCCCGTCACCATCAAGCGGCTCGAGCCGAACAGCGCGGCGACGATGCACGGCAGCATCGCTGCATACAGGCCGTAATGCGGCGGCAGCCCGGCCAAGGTGGCGAAGGCCATGCCTTGGGGCAGCACCACAACGGCACCCGTCAAACCGGCCAGCAGGTCAGCGCGCACGGTGCCGGGTTGTCGCCACTCGGGCGCCCAGCGCATGAAGGGCAGTTGCATCGTCGGATTGTCTCTTGCGCGGTACAGCCGCCGGATTGCCCTACACTGGAATAATGAACGGAACAGTACATTCCGCGGCGGCCCGTGCCCAGGCCAAGGCGGGCAAGCCACGCAAGGCGGCGGCGAAGAACGCCGCGCCGCGCACCAACGACCCAGCGCGCACCATGGCCGACATCCTAGAGGTGGCCACGCGCGAGTTCGCCGAGAAGGGGCTCAGCGGCGCGCGCATCGACGTGATCGCCGCCGCGATGCGCACCAGCAAGCGCATGATCTATTACTACTTCGGCAGCAAGGAAGGCTTGTACCTGGCGGTGCTCGAAGAAGCTTACCGGCGCATCCGCGCGATCGAGTCCGAGGCCCACCTCGACGATCTCGTCCCCGAAGACGCCCTGCGCCGGCTGGTGGGACATACCGTGGACTACCAGTGGGCTCACCCCGACTTCGTGCGCCTGGTGCAGAGCGAGAACATCCAGCGCGCCCAGTACCTGGCGCAGAGCAAGTCCATCCGCCAGCTCAACGTGCCGGCCATCGTGGGCCTGCGCCGTGTGTTGGAGCGGGGTCAAAAGGCGGGGGTCTTCCGCGCTGCCATCGATGCCGTAGACCTGCACATGTCGATCAGTGCGCTGTCGGTGTTCAACGTCGCCAACCGGCACACCTTCGGTTTGATCTTCGAGCGCGATCTGGACAGCCCCGGTGCGCTGATCGCGCGCCGCGACAGCATCATCGAGATGGTGGTGCGCTTCGTGCGCAAGTAGGGCGCTGCGTGTTCATTGGCCTCTGAGGGTTTCCACTCGTACGCAAACTAACCAGTTCGTACATTATCACCGTCTGCCTCCTCGGCCACCCCGACCGCAGAGGGCCAACCCACCCGCGGAGCGGCATGACCGACTGGATCGACAAGGGCGCCAGCGCCTACTGCAAGCTGCTTGAAGGACTGGTCGTGTTGCTACTCGCCGCCATGGTGCTCATGGTCTTCGGCAACGTCGTGCTGCGCTACGTCTTCAACTCGGGCATCACGGTATCGGAAGAGTTGTCGCGCTGGGCCTTCGTCTGGATGACCTTTCTGGGCGCCATCGTCGCCGTAAAGGAAAACGGCCACCTCGGCACCGATCTGCTGGTCAGCCGCCTCGGCCCCACCGGCAAGAAGGTCTGTCTGGCGCTGGCCGAGACCCTGATGCTGTACTGCTGCTGGCTGATCTTTTCGGGCAGCCTGGTGCAGACGCGCATCAACTTCGATGTCGAGGCCCCCGTCACGGGCTGGTCGCTGGCCTGGGTCTCCGGCATCGGCATCGTCTTCGCGGTCTCGGCGGCGCTGTTCCATTTGCTCAAGCTCGGCCGCTTGCTCGGCGGGCGCCTGTCGGACGACGAATTGGTGACGGTGCAGGAGTCGGAAGACCTGGCCCATATCAATGCCGACATCAAGCCGCATGCGGGAGACAAGGCATGAGCGCGCCGGGCCGCCCCAAGCGCCATACCGCAGTGCGCAGCACGGAGGTTGCCTGATGACCGTCGCCGTCTTCCTCGGCTCCCTGCTCGCCGCGATGGCGCTGGGCATCCCGATCGCTTACTCGCTGCTCTTGTGCGGCGTGGCGCTGATGCTATTCATGGGCAACTTCGACGCGCAGATTCTGGCGCAGAACCTTATCGAAGGCGCCAACAGCTTCCCGCTGCTGGCGGTGCCCTTCTTCATGCTGGCCGGCGAGATCATGAATGTGGGCGGCCTGTCGCGGCGCATCGTCAACCTCGCGATGACGCTGGTGGGCCACGTACGCGGCGGCCTGGGCTATGTGGTGATCCTGGCCGCGGTGATGATGGCCGCGCTGTCGGGCTCGGCCGTCGCCGACGCCGCGGCGCTGGCGGCTTTGCTGTTGCCGATGATGGTGCGCGCCGGCCACGACAAGGCGCGCGCCGGCGGCCTGATCGCCTCGGCCGCCATCATCGCGCCCATCATTCCGCCGTCAATTGCCTTCGTCATCTTTGGTGTCGCGGCCAACGTGTCGATCACCAAGCTGTTCCTGGCCGGCATCGTGCCGGGCCTGCTGATGGCAGTGGCGATTGCGGTGACCTGGTTCATCGTGGCAAAGAAGGAGCAGGTCACGCCGCCCGTCAAAGCCACGCATGCCGAGCGCATGAAGGCGCTGCGCGAATCGACCTGGGCCCTGGTGCTGCCGGCGATCGTGCTGGTGGGTTTGAAGATGGGCGTCTTCACGCCCACCGAGGCGGCGGTGGTGGCGGCGGTGTATGCCCTGTTCGTCTCGACCGTCATCTACCGCGAGATGAAGTTCTCTCAGCTCTATGCGGTCTTTGTCGCTGCGGCCAAGACCACCGCAGTGATCATGTTCCTGGTTGCCGCGGCCATGGTCTCGGCTTGGCTGATCACAGTGGCCAGCCTGCCGCAGGAATTGATCGCGCTCCTGCAGCCGCTCTTGGACAAGCCGATGCTGTTGATGGTCGTGATCATGCTGATCGTCATCGCCGTCGGCACCGCAATGGACATGACGCCGACGATCCTGATCCTCACCCCCGTGCTGATGCCCCTGGTCAAGGCCGCGGGCATCGACCCGGTCTATTTCGGCGTGCTGTTCGTGATGAACAACGCCATCGGCCTCGTCACCCCCCCGGTGGGCACCGTGCTCAACGTGGTGGCCGGCGTCGGCAAGATGAAGATGGACGCCGTGACGCGCGGCGTGCTGCCCTTCATGTTCGCGCAGTTCCTGGTCCTGTTCCTGCTCGTGCTGTTCCCGCAGATCGTGTTGTGGCCGCTCAAGCTTTTCTACTGATCCCGTTTTCTCACCCCCAAGACTGTCCAAGGAGACATCGATGAAGCGTTTGTTCATGAAGACCGTTCTGGCCGCCGTGGCCCTCGCCGCCGTCGGCGCCGCACACGTCGCCAGGGCGCAAGACATCAAGGAGCGCACGATCAAGTTCGGCGTCGCCGGCCCCGAGACGCACCCGGCCGCACCCGGCATGAAGAAATTCGCCGAGGCCGTGCAAGCCAAATCGGGCGGCAAGATCAAGGTCAACCTGTTCTTCAACTCGTCGCTCGGTACCGACCAGGCTGTCGTCACCGCCGTCCAGGGCGGCACGGTCGAGATGGCGGTCATGAACAGCGGCATCCTGGCCAGCGTGACCAAGGAACTGGCGATCTTCGACTTTCCCTTCCTGTTCGCCAACGAAAAAGAGTCCGACGCCATCGTCGACGGCCCGGTGGGCCAGAAGATGCACAAGCTGCTCGAAGACAAGGGCATCGTCGGCCTGTCGTACTGGGAGCTGGGCTACCGCCACATCACCAACAGCAAGCGCGCGCTGAACACCGTCGCCGATATCGATGGCCTGAAGCTGCGCGTGATCCCGAACCCGATCAATGTCGATTGGGTCAAGGCCTTGGGCGCGAACCCGACGCCGATGCCCTTCGCCGAGGTCTATGGCGGCCTGGAGAGCAAGGCCATCGACGGCCAGGAGAACCCGGTGGCGGTGATCGCGGCCAACAAGTTCTGGGAGGTGCAGAAGTTCATCGCGCTGACCAACCACCAATACAACCCGCAGTCGGTGATTTTCAGCAAGAAGGTCTGGGACACGCTCTCGGCTGCCGAGAAGAAGATCATTGACGACAGCGCCGACGAAGCCACCAAGGCGCAGCGTGAGGCCTCGCGTGCCGCGGTGGCCGCCAACGTCGAGCTGCTGAAGAAGAACGGCATGACGGTGACCACCTTCGCACCGGCCGAAGTGGCCAAGCTGCGCGAGAAGA
>JANNGJ010000395.1:0-1648 GCA_031403815.1 Burkholderiales bacterium
GGTGGTCATCCCGATTCTCGGGCCCGCTGCGGTTGGAGGCGCAGCAAAGGAAACGGGCTAGCCCCTTGTGAGAGCTAACCCGTTGATTTCATTGGTCGGGGTGGCGGGATTCGAACTCGCGACCCCTTGCACCCCATGCAAGTGCGCTACCAGGCTGCGCTACACCCCGACTGAGCCGCAGAGTATAGCCGCAGGACCTGCTGGCTTCAGAGCGAGAGCAGGCCGCGGATGGCCAATAGCTCGTCGCGAACGTCCGACGACGAGGGCAGCGGCTGACGGAGATGACTTGTGGCGACTGCTGGGGCGGGTTGCGGCGCGCCGTTGGCACTGGCGGTGTCGAGGTCTTGCAGCAGGTCGTCCAGCTCAGCATCGGGGCCTGGAACGCTCGCGCGCGTGCTGCCCGGCAAGTCACCCAAGCGATTGCGGGCACCGCTGATGGTGAACCCCTCTTCGTAGAGCAGGTCTCGAATCCGGCGGATCAGCAGCACTTCATGGTGCTGGTAGTAGCGCCGATTGCCGCGCCGCTTCATCGGCTTGAGCTGGGTGAACTCCTGCTCCCAATAGCGCAGAACGTACGGCTTCACGCCGCACAATTCGCTCACCTCACCGATGGTGAAGTAGCGCTTTGCGGGGATCGCCGGGAGCGATTTCTCCATTGAAATCAACGGCTTTCATTAGGAAAGCTGAGACTTTACTCGAACTCATCGTCAGCAACGATGTCGCCCTGTACCAGGCCCTTCAATTTGTGGCTGGCGTGAAATGTGACCACATTGCGCGCCTTGATCGGGATGGCCTCGCCGGTGCGCGGGTTGCGGCCCGGCCGCGGCGCCTTGCGCCGGATGTTGAAGTTGCCGAAGCCCGACAGCTTGATGTCATCGCCCGACACCAGGGCGGCCTGCACGATGTCGAAGAAGGCTTCAACCATGTCCTTCGACTCGCGCTTGTTCAGGCCCAGTCGCTCGAACAACAGCTCGGCCAGCTCGGCTTTGGTCAACGTCGGCGTTTCCAGTGACGGCAGCAAGACACGGGCGTTGTCGGGCGCGATGGGGGGCGTGCTCATGGGGGGTCGCCTTCAGGTACGCAAACGCGCGCCGAGTTGCGATTGCAGGCGCGACACCGCCGCACCCGTCGCGGCCTCGATGCGCTCTTCGGTCAGGGTGCTCTCGTCGTCGCGCAGCTCCAGCCGAATGGCCAGGCTGCGTTCATCAGTGCCGATGCCGGCCACGACGGTCTTGGGCTTGTACAGGTCGAACAGGTGCGCCGAACGCACCAGGCCAGCCGCGTCGGCCAAGGCGCAGGCGATGACGGCGTCATGACTCACATGGTCGGGCAGCACCAGGGCCAGGTCGCGCAGGGCCGCCTGATGCTTGGGCACGGGCAGCGCGTGAGGCAACCGTCGTGCCTGCGCGGCGGCGAGATCGATCTCGAACAGCACCGGCGCCTGCGGCAGCTCGTAGGCCTGGCGCCAGCGTGGGTGCAACTCGCCGCACCAGCCGATAGCCTGGCCATCAAGCTCGATGCGCGCACTGCGGCCCGGGTGCAGCGCGGCATGTTCGGCGGCAACGAAGCGCGGGCGCTGCGGCGCGAGCAGTGCCTCGACGTCACCCTTGATGTCGAAGAAGTCGACCGCGCGCTCGGCGCTGCCCCA
>JANNGJ010000396.1:0-20966 GCA_031403815.1 Burkholderiales bacterium
CGTGATCCTGATCGGTCACGCGAAGGTCATATGAACGGTTGGAGATTCGCGATTTAACTTCTGTAAGCTCATTATAAAGAGCGCGGCGTACCAACGATGCCTCACCACCTGTTCAGATCCCGCCGGGTCATGTCGGGCCGGTAGTCCTGCCGGGTACGGGCCGCATGGTCTGGTGGACTGGCCGTGTCGCCATTGGCCTGCGCCATCAAGCTACACGCAACTTCGGCCCGATGTCGCAATCGGCGCTGTGGGTTCAGAGCTTGATGCTGGAGCGGCCGGGCGGCAACTTGGCCGGTGTGTGACAGCGCGCCGTTGAGGCGCCGGGCGGCGGAGGGAGCGTCTGCGGATTCTAACTTGCAACACGTCTCACAGCGTTGCATAACGTGGCCTGTCTCATAGGGAGAATCGGCCCGATGAGATTTTGAGAGACGTTCCGGCATATCATCCAGTCCAATGTTTAATGGTGGGAAGGATGGTGGGAACGTATGCCAAAGGTTGCGCGTGAGCTAAGTATGCTGGCCGTGTCCAAGTTGAAAACGCCGGGCCTTCACTTCGTGGGTGGTGTCAGTGGGCTCGCCCTGAACGTCACATCAACCGGTGCACGAAGCTGGATTCTAAGGGCGACGGTAGGGACCGCGCGCCGTGAGATTGGCATCGGCAGTTGCTCCAATGTTCCCCTTGCCATGGCCCGCGAAAGGGCGCGCGAAGCTCGCCAAGCGATCGAGAGGGGCCTCGATCCGGTTGCCGAGCGTCGCGCGGCTAGAAGCGCCCGTAGTGCGACGGCCGCCGCCGCCTGGACGTTTGATCAGTGCGTCCAAGGCTTCCTCAAAGACAACAGCCGGAAGTGGAGTAACCCAAAGCACGCGGCGCAGTGGGAAGCCACGCTGACGACCTACGCAAGCCCGACGCTGGGCAAGCTGCTGGTGCAGGACATCGACGTGCCGCACGTGCTCGCGGTGCTCCGGCCGATCTGGGAGACGAAGACCGAGACAGCGTCACGCATGCGCGGCCGAATCGAGGCGGTGCTGAGCTGGGCGACCGTTTCGAAGTACCGCAAGGGCGACAACCCCGCGCGATGGAAAGGGAACCTGTCCGCGATCCTGCCGGCACCCGGCGACGTGGCAAGCGTGACGCATCACGAAGCCTTGCCGGTGCGCGACGTGGGCGCCTTCATGGTCAAGCTGCGCGAGCAGGCGGGCATGGGCGCTCGTGCACTTGAATTCGCGATCTTGACTGCTGCGCGATCCGGCGAAGTGCGCGGCGCGAAGTGGGCAGAGTTCGATCTGGCCGCAGCAGTCTGGACAGTGCCAGCGGCCCGCATGAAAGCCGGCAAGGAGCACCGTGTGCCACTGCCTGAGCCGGCGCTGACCCTACTGCAGGCGCTGCCTCGGATCGACGACGGCGAGCTAGTGTTCCCTGCGCCACGCGGGGGCCAGCTTAGTGACATGACCCTCAGTGCGGTACTGCGCCGCATGGGCGTTGCTGCGGTCCCCCACGGATTCCGGTCGACTTTTCGCGACTGGTGTTCGGAGCACACGAATTACCCGCGCGACGTGGCCGAGATGGCGCTCGCGCACGCCATCGGTGACAAGGTGGAAGCTGCGTATCGGCGTGGCGACCTCTTCGACAAGCGACGGCAGATGATGGGCGATTGGGCCGCGTTCCTCGGCACTTCGGCCCCCGAGGCATAGCGCAAGCGAACAATCGGATACAGCGAAATTCCCCGGCGTGACTTTGGGAGGAGGGCCCGCAACACTTTGGGCCACCATGTCCTGAGGCACCGCGCCATGTCACTAAATCACCCCCTCGAAGCGCTCGGCACCCTACCGCCCAGCGGGTACATCCGCCAGAAGCAACTGCTTGACAACCATGTGCCCTTTAGCCCGGCGACGCTGTGGCGGAAGGTGAAGGCGGGCACGTTCCCGCTGCCCGTGAAGTTGTCGGACCGAGTTACGGCATGGCGCGTCGCAGACGTGCGGTCCTGGGCGGCAAATCAAGCCGCAGCGATGCCGCAACCGTGCGTCAAGCGCTCGACGGCCGTCGCATGACCCGCACCTTCACGTGCGCGGGCTGCGGCCTGCGGCAGTCGCCCCGCAGTTTCGGTGGCGGCCTCACGAACGAATTGATGCACGACGGCGAAGCCGCGCCACTGTGCGAGCGCTGCATCGGTGGCGCCAAGGTGTCCGGCAAGTCCCGTCGACGAATCGAGCGAGCGGTCAGGCGGCATTGCCGCCAGCGCGTGCCGGGTCTGCCTGAGCGCGTCGTGATCGTCGACGCGGCACCGATGGAGTACCGGTGACGTGACCACTGCCAATCACCCAATGGCCCCGCTCCACAACACGCCCCAGTGGATCGTCGTCCTGCTGGTGCCGCTCCCCAATGGCAAGACCGCCAAAATCCCTTGCGATCACCGCACCCTCGCTACCCACGTTGACGCCCACAACCCCGAGCAGTGGACGACCTACGAAAACGCCCTGGCAATAGCGGCTCCCCTCGGCAAGCAGTTCACTGTCGGTTTCGTTCTGACCGAGGCCGATCCGTTCTGGGCGATCGATATCGACAACGCGCTCCAACCCGACGGCACGTGGTCGAAGTTGTCGCACGACCTATGCCATGCACTGCCGAACACGAGTGTGGAACTGTCGCAGTCGAAGCGCGGCCTGCACATTTGGGGGCAGGGCCCGGTGCCGCCGCACACGATGAAACGGGTGGACCTGGGGATCGAGCTTTACACCGAACTGCGATTCATCGCGATCGGAACGCAAGCCACGGGGGACATGACGCTGCCGTGCCCGACGATCGCCGCCGTGGCCGCCCAATACTTCCCCCCGCGTTCCGTTGCGGCCACGGCTGCACCCAGCAACGGGCCACGTGCCGACTGGCGCGGCCCCACTGACGACGAGGAACTGCTGCGCCGGGCGATGCAATCGAAGTCTCAGGCCGCAGCCTTCGGCGGCAAGGCGAGCTTCGCCGATCTCTTCACCGCGGACGCCGCGGTCCTGGCCCGTGCCTACCCACCGGACAGCAGCAGCACCGACCCCTACGACCGCAGCAGTGCTGACGCCGCCCTAGCCGCCCATTTATGCTTTTGGACTGGTGCTGACCGTGATCGAGTTGAACGCCTCATGCGCAAGTCGGCGCTCGCCCGCGACAAATGGGATGGCCACGCCACATACCTCGTCGAACGAACAATCACAACCGCGTGCGGCCAGCAACGCGACGTGCTGCAAGACAAACTTCCCGAACCGGGCCCCGGAGCCAGCGCCCCGGCCGGTGCGCCGTCCATGACCGCAGTAGAGGGCTCGACGTTCCTGTCGCCGGCCGAGCAGACGGCACTGTTCGCCGGCTGCATCTACGTGGTCGACGCCCACAAGGTACTGATCCCTGGTGGCGATCTGCGGAGGCCGGATCAGTTCAAGGCCGTGTTCGGCGGCTACACGTTCGCGATGGATGCCCGCAACGAGCGCACTTCACGCAACGCATTCGAGGCGTTCACGGAGTCGCAGGTGCTCAAGTGCCCGCAGGTTGATGGCACGTGCTTTCGGCCCGATCTGCCTTATGGCGCAATCGTCGAGAACGAGGGTCGCAAGCGGGCGAACGTGTGGTGGCCGGCGCACGTGCGCCGCACGAAGGGCGACATCGAACCATTCCTGCGGCACCTCAAGCTGCTGCTGCCGGATGAATACGAGCGCAAGTGCTTTCTCTATTTCATGGCCCATGTAGTGCAGCACCCCGGCGTGAAGGCGCAATTCTTCCCGCTGCTGATCGGCGTGGAGGGCAACGGCAAGACATTCTTCTCCAAGTGCGTGGCCGCCGCAGTGGGTCAGAGGTACACACATTGGGTCGCCGCCGACAAACTTGGCGGCAAGTTCAATGAATGGTTGTTCGCGAAAATCTTCTATGCGATCGAGGACTTGAAGATCGGCGACAGCGGCGAAGTTTGGGAAAAACTCAAGCCGATGATCACGGGGGAGAACATCGAGATCGAAGGCAAGGGCGTCGATCAGCGCAGCGACGAAATCTACGGTAACTTCATCGCCAACTCGAACCACTTCAAGGCCGTGCGGGCCACGGCAAACGACCGCCGCGTCCTGCACCTCCACTGCGCACAGCAGGAGTTTGACGACCTGGCCCGCGATGGCATCACTCAGGAATATGTCAGCGGCCTCTACGGGTGGGCCAAGGTCGACGGGTACGCAATCGTGGCCGAGTACCTGCACACGCTTGCAATCCCGCCCGAGTTCGGCCTGTCGTGGTTCCTGGGCCGTGCCCCCAAGACCCGCAGCACGGCCGCCGCGCTGGTGCACTCGCTGGGTCGCGTCGAGCAAGAGATCATGGATGCGGTCGAGCAGCACATGCCGGGGTTCGCGGGTGGCTGGATCAGCAGCGTGGCCGTCAACAACTTGATCGATGCAAAGCGCCTTGTCAGGGAAGCGCCACCGCTGCGGGAGCGGCACGTCCTGATCCAGCGCCTGGGCTACGTCCAGCATCCCGGGCTTGCCAGTACCGACGGGCAGGTGTGCACTGTGGTGGCCCCGGACGGCAAGAGGCCGCGCCTCTATGTTCGTCCCGACCATCTAGAGCTGGCGTTGCAGAGGCCGTCCGACATCGCCCGGGCCTACACGGTCGCACAGACAGCGAAGTAACTCTCAAGGCCACTCTCTTCCGCACAGAGTGAGAGTCCTCGCTCACGGGGGAGCCCACAGAGGGGAAATGCCTCGACGATAAGGGCCTTCACTTTCACACTCTCACTTTTCAACATTCACACCGGCGCCGGGCTGGCGACTGCGCTCAGTATTTAACGGGGCTCAGTAATTAGCGCCAGCGGTGAATACACAGTGGTGAGTCTGTCCTGTAGATTCTTAAAGAGTGAGAGAGTGAGAAAGTGAAATGGGTAGTCCACAGAGGGGAAGCGGCCTACTTTCGATTCACTTTCGACCAACTTTCATCGTGGTCGACGTTTCGTTCTAACGTAGCGATGCAGCGGACGCTCGATGTGCAGGCTAGCACAACGCCATTTCCATGCGTGCTTTCGCCCTGTTGCGCGCTGCCGATCAGCGACAAATTAGCGATGCGCCGACGTGGCGCTATTTATGGGACCACGACCATGCAAACGTTCAACATTGGCGCACCGCCCGCCACCGGCTGGCACATCATCGACGGCGAGTGCGAGCACACGATGCTTCGCTACTGGCACGGCCCCGACCGTGGCTGGTCGGCCCCGTGCTACGACGATGATCCCGAGCACATCAGGATGCGCGCGGGGGGCACGCCGGCCGAGTCGCAGGCGGGGATCAGGTGGCGCGAGTGACCGAGCGCAGCGCCGCATGGCTCGCCGCTGAGTTGGAGCGCGCCCCCCTGACCGCGTAACGCGCTAGCTCTGTCGTGGTGCTGGCGCCGACCAACGTCGCTTCGACCACGCCACCCACCACGCGCCCGCGCTCGACCCCTGTGATCGCCGCGGGCGCACTCACGTTTGGTGCTCGCACCTGCGGCCCCTACAGCACCGCAGCGTGCTCGCCGCTCCCTGCACCTCACCTCACTGTCGATCGTGTCGCCACCGGCCGCGCAGCGTGCTCGCCGCTGCTGCCGTTGCGCCAATGGCATGAGCGCGTTCGGCGCTGCCGCTGACGCAAGCCAATGTGCCGACGCTGGTCTCGACCGGCACCGCCTGGCGCTGTCCACTGCACAAGCAAGCTATCTCACGGACGTGCGGCAGAGGCGAGTTGTAACTAGTTGTGGGGCCCCGGAAAGTTCCTTTTGCCCCGCGGGCAACGGAGAGCGCACTGAACGGGAGTTGGTGGTCCAAGTTTCTGGCTGGTCTTTAGATGCCCTCCCACCACGAGCGCGCCGAACCCGCCCGGTATTCCGAAATACCCCGGCGTGACTTAGGCGCGCCGTCAACACAGACTCACGTCAGACCACCAAAGGACTACACGTGAATCAGACGCCCGAACCCGACGCACCGCTCGATGGCGCAGTGTGGCTACCCATCACCTCAGTCGCGCCGATCTTCGGCATCAGCCGCGACCTCATGCTCGCCGCGATCGAGCGGCAGGAACTGCCGATTCGACACGCCCGCTTCGGCGCCCGCGGCCTGGTGTTCGTTTCGCGAGCCGACGTGCGTGCGTATTTGGACGCGTTTGCTGAGGAGAACCTGTCGTGACCGATGCCCAGCACCGTGAACAGGTCCGGCGAGATGCTATCGCGATGGGCTGGACGCCCACGCTCGCCGCGTTTCTCGCCGACCGCGTCGAACGCCCGCCGACCGCGTCAGAGCATGCCGAGCGTTCCGAGCGCTTCCCGCACGCTGGCCTGCGTGCCCGTGCATCAAAGCCGCCCACGACCGCAGACTGCTTGCAACGCATCGCCGAAATGTTCGGCGCGGCTGAGGTGGTGCCTGACTTCAAGGCGGCAGGCGTGAGCTTGCGCCATGTCATCAGCCTGTTGACAGACGCCACGGGCAGCGCTCGATCCATAACACCCGCTGGCCTCGCCAACGTGCGCTTGCAACTGCAAGCCAGGCAGCACTGGGGGGCGGCATCGTGACCTTCCAAAAGATCGAACTCCCGTTCGTGCAGACCGATACGCCCGAGCGCGCCTGCATCGAGCGGTTCAAGGTTCAGCTGGATGTCAAGACCGGCGCCAGAACCTACTTGGGCGAGTTGGCCCGGAACCAAGACGATGACGCGCGCGAGATCGAGGCGGCCCTGCCAAGCAACTGTGAATTTCTCGGGATGACCCTCGCTGAACTCGACGCGATCACGGTCGACCGCACCACGTCGCGTGACCGATACGTGACCCCCGAGGGTCTACGGGTCGGGCAGTTGGACGAAGCGCGCCGCGCCGCCCGACACCGAGCGCGCGCCCTGGAGTACCGACGGCAGGAAGCCTGCATCTCTGCGGACGGCGCGGCGCTGGCGCTGCTCATCAAGCGCTTGGAGACGCATCTCGACAACGTAGGGGAACGGGCATGAGTCAGCAGCAGATCGCAAAGACGCGGGCCGCCCTCGCGTCGAAACACGCAGAGCGCGCCGCGATGGGGGACGCACCGCCAGCGCGGGCTGAGGTGCGCGCAGCGCTGGCGGCGCATCTCCGCCGGGATGTTGATGATCGGGAGCGGACCGCGGCCTACCGAATCGCATCGGCGCAACACGACGGGCTGTTCTGTGTCCGCGCCGCGGCGAACGGACAAATAGACCTGCTGCCCGTTCTCGCAATGCTGTTCGGTGTCGACACACTGGCCACGGCGCTGGATCGTTTCGTCGAGATTGCACCAGACGGCCCGACCGTGGCCGAAAGAGCGCGGGGTATGGCCGCCATCGACGCCGAGATCGCCGCGTTGGAAACCGCAGAGGAGCGCGCCTGCCGCGCCCTTGAAGCTACGGGTGTCGATGTGGTCCGCCGGGCCGATGCTTCCCCTGCGATTGTGTTGGCGGGTCTGTCCTGATGACCATCCGCACCCAGACCCGCACTCCCGGCGACTTCTTAGCCTCCGAGGAGGTCGCGATGGCCAGCCGCGAACAGATCACGCTCGCACCGACGACTGGGCTCGAGCCTGGCACGATCCTCGGGCGCATAACCGCGACGGGCAAGTACGTCGCGCATGATCCCGCCGCGTCCGACGGATCGCAGAACGTCGCATGCGTGCTGTATGCGGCCGTGAAGGCATCGCCTAACGATCAGCGCGCGGTGGCCATCGCCCGCCGCGCCGAGGTTTCGGCCCCACAACTGACCGGTCTGAGCGGCGCGGCTGCCGCGGGACTGGCCGCCTTGCGCATCATCGTGCGAGGTGAGCCGGCCCTCGACCTTGCATATGTCATGGGCGATTTCGTCGAAGGCGATTACGTCGTTTGACCATGACCTACGCCACCCTTGAATTACCCGCCGCTGAGGTCCGCCGCGTCCTGACTGGCCGCGCAGGCCCTCACTTGGACGCACTCGTGGCCGGCCTGATCGGTGCCGGCGTGTCCGTCGAGTCGATCACCGCCGGCACCACCTACCGCTTGGACGGAAACGCCGAACTGCTCGACGTGCTCGCCGCCGAACTCGAACCCGTGGAAGGGTTCGCGCTGACGATCGAACAGGCCCCCACCGACACGATAGAGATGCGATCGACCGTCGCACCGTCGCACGCCTACCGGCGATCCGTCACGGTTCACAGCGGCACAGCGGCCGGCGCATCGTTCGTGGCCCGTGCCATCGATCACCACCTGCAAGTCTCGACCATCGGCATCAATCGCTGGTCTGTGAGTGCCCGAACCGCTGACCTGGTGCAGTGGCTCGGGACCGTGTACGGCAAGACCCCTGACGAGGTGCTGACCATGTTCGGCTGGTCGGCCGAGTCCGTCGCTTCCGAGGATGCAGCACACCCCACCTTGTCGATCACGCTTCCGCCGCTGCAAGTAGCAGTTAGCCTGCCGGATCGAAAGACGGTTTCCACATTTACGCGCAACGCCGATGGCGACATCACGCAAGCCATCGCACTGGAATCGGATGCACCATGAACGAAGAACTCAGAGCCGCCCTGATCGCGTTTTGCAATGACACGACTGCTGCGACGAACGCGCACACGGCGCTAGTGGACTCCGAACCCGAACAGGCCCGGCCGCTGCTGGCGCGGGGTGAGGCCATTCGGCAAGAGGGCGGGCGCCGTGCGCGGACGGGCGTGCGCGTCACGTTGAACGCTGGGGACTATGAGCAGCGACGTGCGGACGTGCTGGCCGAGTCTGTCGAGTACTGCGCGAAGAGCCAAGGCGACTATGCCCGCCACGCGAGCGCGCTGCGAGCGCTGCTGCCGCGG
Source organism: Burkholderiales bacterium (assembly GCA_031403815.1). Classification (GTDB taxonomy): domain Bacteria; phylum Pseudomonadota; class Gammaproteobacteria; order Burkholderiales; family Burkholderiaceae_C; genus CADEEN01. The sequence goes on from JANNGJ010000396.1 coordinate 8,804, forward strand.
GCCCTGGCGCTCATGCAGCAGATGGCAGAGGAACTCAACGCCCCGGCGCACGCTGCTGCCGTGCGGGCCGAAGCCGAAGCCGCTGCTGAGCAGGCAGCGGCAGAGGCGGCCCGGCGCGAGCGCGAGGCGCCGATGAAGTATCTAGCCAAGCTGAACGCCGATGACGAACGGCTGCAACGCATGCGGGCGTCTGCTGCGGCCGCAGCGCCTGCGCCAGCACGCCCGGCGAGGATCGAGTGGTGAAGGGCTACATCGACCCGGGTATCACGCCGAACTCGAATCGCGAGGCCGCATTGTTGGCCCTGATCCGCACCCGTGGGCTATCGCTGCACCGATTGCATCGCGATGGGGGCGCGCTGCGCCTGAGCGGCCCGGACATCCATATCACTGTTGCAGCCCTGTCGAACCTACAGGCATCCGACCTGGCCGCGCCGACCTCGACTGAGCTGCGGTCCCTGCAAGAAATCCTGAGACGGAGTTGATCGATGGCTGGCGACGGATGCCCTCAGCACCGCTACCTGGGCGACGTTCAAGCAGAATTGAACTTTCGCGAAAGGGTCAGGCATGAGCTATATGACGACAGTAAGGGCGCTATCGTCTCCGCGGCCGTTCGCCGGGCGCGATTGGTTCTATGACTTCCGCGAACTGCCCGCGGCATTCGGTGCGGCTCGTTGCACTACTGCGTCCAACCGCCTACTGCAGCGCTACGCTGCTCTGACAAAGACTTGGAACAAGGAAATCAACACGGAGTGGACTTGTCGCCTCTTTATGGCATCAAAGCTCATCATGAACGCGACTTTGCATATCAACTCCGAGGCATACGCCGGTGAGCACAATCTTCGCGTAGTCACTCCATACTTGCGCTACTACGCCGCACTCTCGCTGGCGAGATCGATCGCCTACACACTGCCCGACTTGTCGTGGGGTGGCGGCGATCTGATCCGGATCAGTCACACAGCCGCAATCACATCTGTGTACGAGCACCTGCGGAAACTCGATCAAACAAGAGCCGAGCAAATCAACGCGAAACTATTGGAGCTGAAGGCCGAACGTGAACTGATCTCTTACCGCGCGCCGTCGTCCGGCGACAGTCATGTCAGTGAAACGAGCGACTTCATTGAGATGTGTACGTTGCTCGCAGAGGTTGCTCAGTTCAACTCCGAGTTGTTCGAGGCTTCACTCTTGAAGAACGCGGACCCGTCGACACTCTTGCTTGACCTCCCGCAGTTGGAGTCCCTGGCAGCAATAGAGATCGACGGTCATCAATTTTGGGACGGCGAAGATGCGTATCGCTTGGGCTACCTTTACAGGAAACATTCCCGTCCCGCCAATCTTCTCCACTTAATGACCGAGGGCCACGTGGAAGACTACTTTGGCGCTTGGCACTCTGGCAACGATCGTTCAGACGTGTTCAACCCCGACGACGGCTGGCAGACGATCTTTGACATTCCGTGAGCCAGAGCCGAGGGCCAGTTACCGAGCCCGATTGAGCCTGCAGACTTCGAGGCATGCATTGGCGAGTCGATCCACGATGGCCGGTCACTCATGCGACTGGCACCGCTCACACCGGTCACCAACGATCTGCACCCACCACGCCTGTACCTGTGGCCGGCTCTGTTTCTGGCGGCCGACATGCTCCACGCCAACCAACATCAGATTCGCCCCTGACCACCTCGCGATGCGAACCTGATCGAGCGCGGGCGGCCGGTCCGTGTCGCCGTTGTCGTGGCGCAGGACCGCGATCGGCACCCACTCATTGCGCCACGGGTCGCGCCGTCGGGCCACCGAGAGTTCGCCCCTGATGGGCGCCATCGCACGCAGGCGCTCGCGTGGCACCCGCCGACCGCCAAAGCACATGACGCGCACGTCAGCCAACATCGGGCATGCCCTGCCGCAGCCACTCTACGGCCGCACGCTCAGGTTCAAGCTGTTGCCAGCGGCTGTCGTTCTGAATCTCTGTGGCGACCTCGTCACGCTGCTCACGCTGAAGTCGGGGCCACTGTGCGTGTAGTCGTGCCGAGCACCGCACTACCCATTCTTTCCTGTCCATTGCCGCACCTGTACTGGATGGGCATACAGTATGCCAAACGACGCGCTGTTTCGCCAGTCGTTTGCGCCTCGCATGGTCGGGCAGAGGGGCCTGGGCGGTCACGCAACCGCGTGCTGCGTTGTCACGTAGACGCAGCAGGTACGGTCAACGTCGCCCGGATCGTCTTGGACATCAGACGGGGTGCGGACCGGTCCGAAGGAATCAGTACTCGACCTCGCGAGGCACATCGTTTGTCATCGTTCTGACGCGAAACTGCCTCCCAAGGATGGAGGTGCTGCAATGAAATTCCAGACAGCGAAGGGTCTCGCCGCAACGACCGCGATTTGCGCATTGCTGGCCTCTGGCGCGGCGCAGGCGGCACTCGTCGGCCGTGACATCAACGGCATTGCCGTTGCGGGCAACGCCGCCAATGCCGTGTTCCTCTACGACGACGTCCTCAACGTCACTTGGCTGCGCAACGCGAACGCCAATGGGCTGATGGACTGGAGCACCGCCAACACCTGGGCCGCGAACCTGGTGGTGGGCGCCTTCGACGACTGGCGCTTGCCCACGCTCGGGCCTGTCAACGGCTCGCAATTCAACTACAACTTCACCAACGACGGCAGCTCAGACGTTGGCTACGCCGCAACGGGCGCTGGCTGGGGCACGGCCAGCGAAATGGGTCACCTGTTCTACGTGACGCTGGGCAACAAGGGCCGCTGCACCCCGAACGGAAGCGGATCACCGACAAGTTGTGTCCTGCAACCTGTCCCTGACCCGGGCAGTCCCGGCAACTACCTGGGCAATGCCGGCGACTTCGTGAACATGGTCGGCACGTACTGGTCCGCTATCGACGACCCAGGTGCCGCGTGGCGATTCAGCATGCGCGAAGGCGACCAGAACCGCAACGCCAAGACCATTAGCCTGAATGCCCTGGCTGTCCGCGACGGCGATGTGCTTGCTCCAGCCGCAGTCCCCCTCCCCGCAGCCGCTTGGCTGATGCTGTCAGGCATCGGCGCATTGGGTGTAGCCGCCCGACGCAGACAGAGCCGCACAAGCGCCTGACGCCCTTCGCGGGCTGCAACGCCTGACGGGAAGCACAGGGCACTGGCGGGTGCTGCTGATGCGCCCGCTGTGGCGCCGAGTGGCGCAGTTGGCAGCATCGGGGATATCACGCTTGCCGGTCGCACGCTACCGCGAACGTACTCGGCCACATATCGCAACGTACCATCGCGCCCATGATTTGCAAGCAATGCGGCACCGCCTATCGTGGCGAGCACGTCCTGCCGGGCAGCGGCTGGATTGAATTCGTCCTGTACTTCGCCTATGTGTTCCCCGGCGTCATCTATTCGATCTGGCGTCGGTCGAAGCGGTACCCGACGTGCGCGGCGTGCGGCAGCCGTGATCTGGTCGGCGTGCACACCCCGGTGGGCGAAAAACTCGTGAGAGAGTTCTACCCGAACGGGTTGCCACCAGCACCGCCACCGCCACCGCCGCCACCGCCGGCGGTTCGGCGGGGCTTGCTGTGGGCCGGTGTGGTGGTGCTGGTCTTCCTAGCCATCACGCACGCCCTCGCCTAGGACGGGGTAGAACGAATGTCTAAGGAAGCGCTCAAGCTGTTGGACAGCCGACTATCTAGACTCAAGGCTGACCACGAAAACAGCGTCCTGTTCGCAGGCAATGCCCCGCTAGGCGCGTTCGACCCACTACGGAAGAGAACCCACGGCATCGCGATTGATGCCTATGTGGTGGCCCTAAGGACGGAGCTTCATGAACATGCGGCGCGCGTGCGCACGGAAGTCATGCTCGTAGTCGATCAACTACTCCTGCCACTGTCCCCCGAGTCGAAGGCTGCGGTACTTGACCTTGCAGCGCAAAAGTTCGACAAAGACCTGTATCCGAAGCGCCTGAAAATGTTCGTGGAATCGATGGTCCGAAAGGGCGGGCACTGCGGATTGAAGGTTGACGAATGGGGCTTACGCACGGATTTGGAGCACGCGAGACTCAGTGCCGGAACTTCGACTTTCATCTACCGCGAACTGGCGAAGCTTGCCGATGAACTGGAACTCGTTAGATTACGGTCGCCGCCCCTTGCGACACTTCAAAACCGAGAGGGAAAGGTTGAACAGGCCAATCGGGTCTTGAAGCTTGAACCCAACGTCTTCGGCATAGGAATAAACCTCAACTACCTCATTCGTCGCTGGTTCGGCAAGAAAGACTAAGTTCCTCGCCAAATGGCCCCTTGGGGCTCGCGCCATGAGCCAGCGGCCCGCTACGCTGCGCCGATGGACCACCTCTACCTCTGGCGCTACAGCCACCCCGCGGGCGGGCGCCGCGTCATGCTCGATCACTTCACCGAGGCCGAAGCGCTGCGGCTGTCCTTTCGGGTGATTGAGAATCCATAGCATGCCCGCAGCCCCGGATGTAGTACTCGATCCCCCTTCAGAGGGTGTCGAGATCACGTGTGGCCGCGTGGTGCAAGATGATGACGCGCGCGCGGCAGGGCGGGGGCTTTGCGCTGACCGCGGGCCGGTTGTACCGTGGGTCTGGCGGCGTGCGGGCCGGAGCTGACGGTGGACTACGTCCCACTGATCTACGGCCTGCGCGATCACGAACGGTACGTTTACCACTACACCAAGGCGAGGACCGCACTCGACTACATCATTCGCTACAACACGCTTCGACTGAGCGTGTTCAGTAAGACCAACGATCCCAGAGAGTCAACGACGTGGCGGTTCAACATGGGGTCGTTATCCCGTGCGGGACACCCCTTGTTGGAGAAATATGGCGCCGCAGATCGGGTCTCGAAACTGATGTCGGGGCCACTCCAGAAGGCGGCGCGAGTCGCCTGCTTTTGTAGTGACGCGCCTGAACTAACAGGCGAGCCAACTGCGGACATCTACCTTCGCGGACTGGCGAAGCCGCGGATGTGGGCGCAGTACGGCCAGGATCATCGTGGCGTGTGTCTCGTGTTCGATCGGAACAAGCTGCTAAAGGCCATGAGCGCAGGTTTTCGTGCGTTGCCGAACTCGATTTTCTTGGTTTGGTCTCCTGTCGCGTACAGCAACCACCGACTAGTTCCCCCGCTGCACGAACACGAATTTAGCGTAACAGCCGAAGACCTCGCTGAACACGGTCTTGAGCAGTACCCGTGGGCACACCTCCGCCGCTATTGGAGGCGTCTATTCTTCGAGAAGGCAATTGATTGGAGCGGCGAGACCGAGTGGCGAATAGTCGGCTTCACGAAGTCAAAGGGCCCCCTCGACCTACCAATAGGCGATTCATTGGCTGCTGTAATCCATGGTGCTCGAATATCTGTGAAGACCTCTAAAGCGATCATCTCCCTGACTGATCGGCCCGAGGTTGAGCACATGGGGCTGACCTGGATGAACGGTGCACCCTGGTACGACATCGGGGGCACCAAAGGACATTGGCGATACAACGATCGGCGGCTGTTTGAAAGGATCGACGCTCGACTCGCTGCGGCGGCGAAGACTTGATTCTTCGGTCTAGGGCGCGCAGCGATCATTGGTGGGAAGGTTGGTGGGAACCAATGAAAACGGGCCGCTAAGGCCCGTATTTACTAGCTATCTGGCGGAGGGAGCGGGATTCGAACCCGCGGGGGGCTATTAACCCCCACACGCTTTCCAGGCGTGCGACTTAAACCACTCATCCATCCCTCCGGGGACAGGGCCGCGAGTTTAGCTGACGGGGCTCAGGGCATGGGCTCGCAGCAGCTCGAGCGGCACAAACTCCAGCGCGCGCTCGTGTGTGCATTCAAGCACCACGGGCGGCGCGTTGCCAGCCTGCACCGCCTCGCGCCAGCGCAAGGCGCAGACGCACCAGCGATCGCCCGGTTGCAAGCCGCGGAAGCGGTGCTCAGAGCGCGCGGTGATCAAGTCGTTGCCGCGTTCCATCTGGTCGTTGAGGAAGCCGACGCTGACGCGCACACAGATCACGTGGCTGCCGATGTCGTGGGCATCGGTGCGGCAGCAACCGTCACGGTAAAAGCCGGTGAGCGGATCGAAGCTGCAGGGCACCAGGGCCGTGCCGAGCACATTGCGTGCGCTACTCATTTCGAAGGCGTCTGGCCTTTGTTGATGATGGCCATGGCTGTGGCGATCAGGCCCGAAACCTCGCTCATGTTGCCGGGCACGATCATGGTGTTGTTCTTCTGTGCCAACTGGCTGTAGGCCTCGACCGCTTTCTCGGCAACCTTCAACTGCACGGCCTGCTCGCCGCCGGGCTCGCGAATGGCTTGCGCCACCTTGCGGATGGCTTCGGCGTTGGCCTCGGCCACGGCAACGATCGCCGACGCCTGACCCTGAGCATTGTTGATCTCGGCTTGCTTCTCGCCCTCGGAGCGGGCGATAAAGGCCTCGCGCTCGCCGGTGGCGATGTTGATCTGTTCCTGACGCCGCCCTTCCGATGCGGCGATCAAGGCGCGCTTCTCGCGCTCGGCCGTGATCTGTGCCTGCATCGAGTGCAGGATGGCCGCCGGCGGCGTCAGGTCCTTGATCTCGTAGCGCAGCACCTTGACGCCCCAGTTCTGCGCGGCCTCGTCCAGCGCATGGACGACGGCGGTGTTGATCGAGGTGCGCTCTTCGAAGGTCTTGTCGAGCTCCATCTTGCCGATCACGCTGCGCAGCGTGGTCTGGGCCAGCTGGGTGATGGCGATGACGTAGTTGGAGGCGCCATAACTGGCGCGCATCGGGTCGGTGACCTGGAAGTACAGGATGCCGTCGACCGTGAGCTGGGTGTTGTCCTTGGTGATGCAGACCTGGCTCGGCACGTCGAGCGGAATCTCCTTCAGAGAGTGGCGGTAGGCCACCCGGTCGATGAAGGGGATCAGGATGTTCAGGCCCGGCGTCAAGGTGCCGTGGTACTTGCCCAGGCGCTCGACCACCCAGGCGTGCTGCTGCGGCACGACCTTGAGTGAGCGCGCGACGAAGATCGCGGCAATGATCAGGACGATGATGAAGACGAGTTCCATGGGAGCTTCCTTTGGGCGGATCGGTAATTCAGTGGGGTTGCGGCACGGCGTCGAGCAACAGGCGGCTGCCGTCGATGGCGTGGATGCGGTGCAGACCGGGCTGCGGTGTGCCTTGGCCTGTGTAACGCGCCGACCAGTTGCGCCGCGGTAGCTGACCTGAGCGCCGCCTTCGACGTCCCAGGCGCCGACATGGACGGTCTCACCGATGTCCAGGTTGACATCCCGGTTCTCGCCCGCGGGCAGGGCCTGGGGTTCCGCTCGGCGCTTGAAGTGCCAGGCAATCACGGCGCCACCGCCAATGAGCGCGGCGGCCAACAACTGGCCGTTGAAGCCCAACCCCAGGTGGGCACCGAGGGCCGCTGCGGCCGCGCCAAGCGCCAGCATCAGCAGGTAGAAGGTGCCGGTGGCCAGCTCCGCGGCAACCAGCACACCGGTCACGATCCACCAGCTTGTTGCAGTGCTCCAGTCCATCGTTGCCTCCCGTCGTGGTCCGGCGGCAGTGTATCGACTCGTGTGCTGGCCCTTGTGCTGCAATGGTGGCCGGATCGGCATCGCCTGACACGCGCTGGTCCTACACTGCGCCCCTTTTCAGCGCCACTTGACGAGGCCAGACCATGCAGCGCTTTCACTTCCCGATCGTCATCATCGACGAAGACTACCGCTCCGAGAACAGCTCCGGGCTCGGCATCCGGGCGCTGGCGCAGGCCATCGAGAAGGAGGGCTTCGAAGTCATCGGCACCACCAGCTATGGCGACCTGAGCTCGTTCGCGCAGCAGCAGAGCCGGGCCTCGGCCTTCATCCTGTCGATCGACGACGAAGAGTTCACGCCTGGCCCCGAGCTCGATCCGGCTGTCCTGCATCTGCGCAAGTTCATCCAGGAGATCCGCTTCAAGAACGCCGACATCCCGATCTATTTGTACGGCGAGACACGCACCTCGGAGCACATCCCGAACGACATCCTGCGCGAGCTGCACGGCTTCATCCACATGTTCGAGGACACACCGGAGTTCGTCGCTCGGCACATCATCCGCGAGGCCAAGAGCTACCTCGATGGCTTGGCGCCGCCTTTCTTCAAGGCCCTGATGGACTACGCGCAGGACGGCTCCTACTCGTGGCACTGCCCGGGGCACAGCGGCGGCGTGGCCTTCCTGAAAAGCCCCGTGGGCCAGATGTTCCACCAGTTCTTCGGCGAGAACATGCTGCGCGCCGATGTCTGCAACTCGGTGGAAGAACTCGGCCAGCTGCTCGACCACACCGGGCCGATTGCCCAGAGCGAAAAGAACGCTGCGCGCATCTTCAATGCCGACCATTGTTTCTTCGTCACCAATGGCACCAGCACCTCGAACAAGATGGTCTGGCACCACACCGTGGCCCCGGGCGATGTGGTGGTGGTCGACCGCAACTGCCACAAGAGCATCCTGCACTCCATCATCATGACGGGTGCGGTGCCGGTGTTCATGACGCCCACGCGCAACCACTTCGGCATCATCGGCCCGATCCCCGAGAGCGAGTTCTCGCCCGAGGTCATCAAGCAGAAGATCGCCGCCAACCCGCTGCTGGCCGGCGTGGACACCAGCCAGATCAAGCCGCGCATCCTGACCGTCACGCAGAGCACCTACGACGGCGTGCTCTACAACACCGACACCATCAAGCGCAAGCTCGACGGCTGGATCGACACCCTGCATTTCGACGAAGCCTGGTTGCCGCACGCCGCGTTCCACAGCTTCTATGCCAACTACCATGCCATGGGCAAGGACGGGCCGCGACCGCAGAGCGCCCTGGTCTATGCCACGCAGAGCACACACAAGCTGCTCGCGGGCTTGAGTCAGGCCTCCCAGGTGTTGGTGCAGGACGCGCAGGACAACAAGCTCGACCGGCACCTGTTCAACGAGGCTTACCTGATGCACACCTCGACCTCGCCGCAGTACGCCATCATCGCCTCGTGCGACGTGGCCGCGGCGATGATGGACCCGCCGGGCGGCACGGCATTGGTCGAAGAAAGCATCCGCGAGGCGTTGGACTTCCGGCGCGCGATGCGCAAGGTCGACAAGGAGTTCGGCCGTGACTGGTGGTTCAAGGTCTGGGGGCCCGAGAAGCTGGCTCCGGCCGGCATCGGCAGCCGCGACAACTGGGTGCTGAACGCCAACGAGAAGTGGCACGGCTTCGGCAACCTCTCGGCCGGCTTCAACATGCTCGACCCGATCAAGAGCACCATCATCACGCCGGGGCTGGACGTCAGCGGCAAGTTCGCCAAGACCGGCATCCCGGCCTCCATCGTCACCAAGTTCCTGGCCGAGCACGGCGTGGTGGTCGAGAAGACGGGCCTGTACTCCTTCTTCATCATGTTCACCATCGGCATCACCAAGGGCCGCTGGAACACCTTGCTCACCGCGCTGCAGCAGTTCAAGGACGACTACGACCGCAACGCGCCCTTGTGGCGCATCCTGCCGGAGTTCTGCGCCGCCTACCCCATGTACGAACGCCTGGGCCTGCGCGATCTGAGCCAGAGCATCCACGAGACCTACGCCAAGGGCGACATTGCGCGCCTGGTGACGGAGATGTACCTGTCTGACCTGCACCCTGCGATGAAGCCAGCCGACGCCTACGCCCGCATTGCCCACCGCGACACCGAGCGGGTGGACATCGACGCGCTCGAAGGGCGCATCACGACTTCGCTCTTGACGCCTTACCCGCCGGGCATTCCGCTGCTGATTCCGGGTGAGCGCTTCAACAAGAAAATCGTCGACTACTTGCAGTTCACGCGCGAGTTCAACCAACGCTTCCCCGGCTTCGATACCGACGTTCACGGGCTGGTTGAAGACGAGGTGGCGGGACCCAGCGGCAGCAAGCGCTACTACGTCGACTGCGTGCGGGTCTGAGGCCGAGCGCGCAGGTTGTGGCCTAATTCGCCCTTCGTTCACTGTTTATCGCACCTGGAATCATCATGGGCAACAAGATCAAGACCGAAGCCGACCGCAAGGCCACCCCGCGTCCGGCCGCACCTCCCGGTGTGGCGTTCACCGTCGGCCGCGGCCAGAAGGTCAGTCTCGAGCGTGGCGCGCACACGCGCAGCAAGAAGAACCCCGGCAAGCGTCCCAAGAAGGGCGGCTGAGCCGAACCGAAGCGGGCCCTGCCAAGGGCGCCGTGATCCGGAGCGCCGATGCTGCGCCTGACCGAGCTGCGCCTGCCGCTGGACCACGCCGAGAGCGCACTGCGCCCTGCCGTGGTGTCCCGGCTGGGCTTGGCTGACGCCGACCTGCAGTCCTTCAGTGTCGTCAAGCGCGCCTACGACGCGCGCAAGAAGACAGCCATCCAGCTTAGCTACAGCCTCGACTGCGAACTCGCGGACGAGGCTGCGGTACTGGCCCGCTTTCCTGGCGATGCCCATGTGCGGCCGGCGCCCGACACGCGCTACCGCGCGGTGGCCCATGCGCCGGCCGACTTCTTTGCGGCCCAGGCACCGCGTCCTGTGGTCGTCGGCTTTGGCCCTTGTGGCCTGTTTGCGGCCCTCATCCTGGCGCAGATGGGCTTGCGCCCGCTTGTGCTGGAGCGCGGCAAGGCAGTGCGCGAGCGTACCCAGGACACCTGGGGTCTGTGGCGCAAGGGGGTGCTGAACCCGGAGTCGAATGTGCAGTTCGGCGAGGGCGGGGCCGGCACCTTTTCCGACGGCAAGCTGTGGAGTCAGATCAGCGACCCGCGCCATCTCACACGCAAGGTGCTGGCCGAGTTCGTCCAGGCCGGCGCACCCGAGGAGATCCTCTACGTCAGCAAGCCGCACATCGGCACCTTTCGCCTGGTTGGCGTGGTCGAGAAGATGCGCGCCCAGATCGTTGCCCTGGGCGGCGAGGTGCGCTTTCAGCAGTGCGTCACCGATCTGCTCATCGAGGCCGGCCAGGTTCGCGGGCTGGTGTTGGCGTCAGGCGAGACCCTGCGCGCCGACGACGTGGTTATCGCCCTGGGCCACAGCGCGCGTGACACCTTCCAGATGCTGCACCGACGTGGTGTGTTCATGGAGGCCAAGCCGTTCTCGATCGGCTTTCGCATCGAGCACCCACAGGGCTTGATCGACAGGGCGCGTTTCGGGCCCCAGGCCGGCCACCCCATCCTGGGCGCTGCAGACTACAAGCTGGTGCATCACGCCCGCAATGGCCGCGCGGTCTATAGCTTTTGCATGTGCCCCGGCGGCACCGTGGTGGCCGCAACGTCGGAACCCGGGCGTGTCGTCACCAACGGCATGAGCCAGTACTCGCGCAACGAGCGCAACGCCAACGCCGGCATCGTCGTGGGTATCACGCCGCAGGACTACCGTCAGGACGGCCAGGGCAGCGGGCCCGTGAGCCCGCTCGACGGCATGGCCTTCCAGCGCGTCTGGGAGTCGCGTGCCTATGCGCTCGGCGGCGGCAACTACACGGCGCCGGGCCAGTTGGTCGGCGACTTCCTCAAAGGCCGGGCCAGCACGGCCTTCGGCAGTGTTCAACCGTCGTACAAACCGGGCGTGCTGCCGACCGATCTGGCCGCGCCGGGCGGCGAGAGCCTGCCGGACTACGCGATTGCGGCGATCCGTGAGGCCCTGCCGGCCTTCGAGCGCCAAATCAAGGGCTTCGCGATGGTCGATGCCGTGCTGACCGGCGTTGAGACGCGGACGTCGTCACCGCTGCGCATCACCCGTGGCAAAGACCGTCAGAGCCTGAACGTCAAGGGCCTGTACCCGGCGGGCGAGGGCGCTGGGTATGCGGGCGGCATCATGTCGGCAGGCGTCGACGGTATCGAAGTGGCCGAGGCCCTGGGCGCAAAACTGCTGGCCGACGTGCTGGTCAGGTCCCCATCACCTGGCTGAAGCCACCGTCAACGTAGGTGATCTCGGCGCTGATGCCGGCGGCCAGATCGGACAGCAGGAAGGCAGCAGCATTGCCGACATCGTCGATCGTCACGGTGCGGCGAATCGGCGCAGTGGCGGCAAAGTCAGCCTGCAGCTTGCCGAAGTCTTTGATGCCTGATGCAGCCAGGGTCTTGATCGGGCCGGCCGAGATGGCGTTGACGCGCACGCCCTTGGCGCCCAGGCTTTGCGCCAGGAAGCGCACGCTGGACTCCAACGAGGCCTTGGCCAGGCCCATCAGGTTGTAGTTGGGCACGTAACGCAC
>JANNGJ010000397.1:0-3103 GCA_031403815.1 Burkholderiales bacterium
AGGAACTACTCGACCTGATCAAGTCAGGGCGCAAGCGCGCAGGGACTGGCCTGCTTTGGGCGTACGAACACGACCGTGAGCCCATCGCGGCGAGCGGAGATATCGAGATCGTCGTTAACCATCGAAACCAGCCTGTGCTCATCACAAGAATCGTGAGCTCTGAGGTCGTCCCATTCAATGAAGTCAGCGCCGAGTACGCGGCCATCGAGGGCGAAGGCGATGGCTCATTGGCGTACTGGCGCGAGGGGCACTGGAACTTCTTCTCCCGCGAGTGCAAGCGCATCGGCAAGGAGCCGGCGCAGACAATGCCGGTGATCTGCAACGTTTTTGAAGTGCTGCATGTGCTCCCGATGCCGGGCGAGGCCTGACACCTCGCTCAATTTGACGAACAGGCCGCACGACAAACCCCTCCTCTCCGCCCCATGCGCATCGAGATCGACGATCTTTCACGGCCCCAGGTTCATGCGCTGCTCGAGGAGCACCTGACGAACATGTACGAGCTCTCGCCACCGGAGCAGGTGTTCGCATTGGACCTGTCCAAGCTGCGTTCGCCGGACATCACGTTCTGGACGGTCTGGGACGAAGACAAGCTCGTGGGCTGCGGCGCGCTGAAGCAACTTTCACCCACCCACGGTGAGATCAAGTCGATGCGCACGCCCACCGGCCTTCGCGGCCGCGGTGCAGGTCGGGCCGTGCTCGAACACATCATCGCTGTCGCGAAGCAGCGTGGCTACGCGAAGCTCAGCCTCGAAACAGGCACTCACGTGGCCTTTGCACCCGCGCACAGCCTGTATCGAAGCAAGGGGTTCTTGGTGTCAGGTCCATTCGGCAGCTACCGCCCGGATCCGCACAGCGTGTTCATGGCGCTCCAGCTGACTGGCGATGCGGTCTAGCCCGTCGCCAGCGCCGGCGCTTCCTCAAGTCGGCGTCGGCGTCCTGGTGGTCCGCGACCGCTTGATCCTTCTGGGCCGGCGCAAGAGCTCGCACGGCGCGGGGGCGTGGGCGGCGCCGGGAGGGCGCCTCGAGTTTGGTGAAGCGCCGGAGGACTGCGCACGGCGTGAGCTGATGGAAGAGACCGGCCTCAGTGCATCGTCCATCGAGCTCGGCCCCTACAGCAACGACGTCTTCCCGGAGGCCGAGCGGCACTTCCTCACCGTGTTCGTCGTCGCCCGGGGCATCGCGGGCACGCCGCAGAACCTGGAGCCTGACAAGTGCGAAGGCTGGGCCTGGTTCCAATGGGACGCCCTGCCGTCCCCGCTGTTCACGCCGCTGCAAACACTGCTGGCGATTGGCTGGCGGCCGGGTGGGGCTTGAGAATCGACCCAAAATTCATCGGTTCATCCTCGAAATGACGGGCCGCGCAGCGCAAACTGCGGTCGTCCCTCCAGCGTCAAGGAAACCGCATATGAAACGCGTCACGGGCATTGGCGGCGTGTTCTTCAAATCCAAAGACCCAAAGGCCTTGGGCGAGTGGTACCGCAAGCACCTCGGCATGGACCTCGAGGAGTGGGGTGGTATGGCCTTCAAATGGGCCAGCGCCGACAACCCATCGGGGACAGGCACCACCCTGTGGACGCCGTTCAAGGAAGACACCACCTACTTCGCGCCCAGCACGGCCAGCTTCATGATCAACTTTCGCGTGGCAGATCTGCATGCCGTGCTGGCTGCACTGCGCGACGAAGGCTGCGCCGTGGACGCCAAGGTGGACGAGTCTGAGTACGGCAAGTTCGGCTGGGTCATGGACCCCGAGGGCAACCGCGTCGAGCTCTGGCAACCCCCGGCGGGTCAGTGAGCGCCGCGACACACTTCGCGGCAACCACCATGCAAACGAAAGACCACTGGGAACAGGTCTACGCCACCAAGAAGACGGACGGCGTGAGTTGGTTTCAAGCGCACGCCGAGCAGTCGCTGCGGCTCATTCAGGGCACGGGCGTGGCCCGTCAAGCCGGCATCATCGATGTTGGTGGCGGCGCCTCAAGCCTCGTCGACGATTTGCTGGCCAGCGGGTATTCCGCGGTCTCGGTTCTGGATCTGTCAGCAGCCGCGCTGGCTGTGGCGAAGGCGCGCCTGGGCCAGTGCGCCAGCGCAGTTCAATGGCTGGAGGGCGACATCACAAAAATCGTGCTGCCTGCTATTGCCTTCGACATCTGGCACGACCGCGCCGTCTTTCACTTCCTCACCAACAAGGCTGACCGGCAGGCCTATGTCGAAGCCGTGCTTCGCGCCGTGAAGCCCGGCGGCCATGTCATCGTCGCCACGTTTGCCGAAGACGGTCCGCTCCAATGCAGTGGCTTGCCGGTCCTGCGCTACGGCCCGACCGCACTGCACGCCGAGTTCGGCCCGTTGTTCTCCCTGGTGCAGCACGTGCGCGAAGAACACCACACGCCATTCGGCACCGTGCAGAAGTTCGTCTATTGCCACTGCCGCAAGTTGCCCACCTGAGCGCTGTGCACTCGTGAGCCAGGGTTAGCATCGGCCGCCATGAGCCTCGACACTTGGTTGATTTTCTTGCTGGCCTCGATCGGCCTGTCGCTCTCGCCGGGCCCCAACGGTTTGCTGGCGTTGACGCATGGCGTGCTGCATGGCCGGCGCAAGACCCTGTTCACGATCGTGGGGGGCGTGCTCGGCTTCGTGGTCGTTATCGGCCTGTCGATGTTCGGTATCGGTGCCTTGCTGCAGGCCTCGCTGGGCTGGCTCACGGCGCTGAAGTGGCTGGGCGGCGCCTACCTGGTCTGGCTCGGTGTTCAGGTGTGGCGCTCGCCGCCGGTCGGGCTGCAGTTGGGTGGCGAAGCGCAGACCCGGTCGGGCTGGGCGCTGTTCCGGCAGGGCGCGCTGTCGGCGCTTACCAACCCCAAGGCCTTGCTTTTCTTTGCGGCCTTCCTGCCGCAGTTCATCGACCCACAGCGCAGCCTGCTGCTGCAATTCGCCATCATGGCCGGCACCTTCGCCGCGGTCGAGACGATCACGGAAGTGCTGATCGCCAGCCTGGCCGGGCAGATCACGCCCTGGCTGGGCCGGGTGGGCAAGCGCTTCAACCAGGTCTGCGGCGGTATCTTCATGGCCATCGGCGTGGCGCTGCCGCTGCGCGGCTGACCCGGAGATC
>JANNGJ010000398.1:0-2566 GCA_031403815.1 Burkholderiales bacterium
GACTTCGGTGGTGGCGCCTCGCCCACGCCGCCCACATTTCCCACACCGCAAGTCAAGCTCTCCGTTCGGCTGACCCGCCTGGCCTCGCAGCGCCTGGATCGCCATGTCCGCGCCGTCGGCCTGGCACGCGGCGCCTACCTCACCCGATTGATCGATGGCGCGCCGCCCGTCATCTCCTCAGCCAACCGCGCGCCTCTTTTGAGGTATCTGTCGGTCACGCCGGAAACAGTCACAGTCACTGAGGTTCTGGCGCCCGACACCGCGCACTCTAGAACACCGACCAGCCGGTGCGCCGCGAGAGGCTCTCAAGCGCCAGCGCGCCCACCAGCGAATTGCCCGAGGTGTTGAGCTCCGGCGACCACACCGCGACGGACGCGCGGCGCGGCGCGATGGCCAGGATGCCACCGCCCACGCCGCTCTTGCCGGGCAGACCGACGCGGAAGGCAAAGTCGCCCGAGGCGTCGTAGTGGCCGCAGGTCATCATGATGGCGTTGATGCGCCGCGCGGCCTGTTTGTCCACCACGCGCTGCTTGCGCAAGGGGTCGACGCCTTCGTTGGCCAGGAACAGGCCGGCCCGCGCCAGCTGCACGCAGTTCATGCTGAGCGCACACTGGTTGAAGTAGGTCTCGAGCACGCAAGCTACGGGGTTGGTGATGTTCCCAAAGGCGCGGATGAAGTTGGCCAGGCTGGCGTTGCGAAACCCGGTCTCGGCTTCGGACTGGGCCACCTCGCGGTCGATGCTGACGCCGCCGTCGTCGGCCAGTTCGCGCATGAAGTTCAGGATCTCGGCGATCACGGTGTGCGGCGGCCGTTGCGCCATCAAGGCATCGGTGACGACGATGGCGCCGGCATTGATCAGCGGGTTGCGCGGGATGCCCAGCTCACGCTCCAACTGCACGATGGAGTTGAAGGGCGAGCCCGAAGGTTCGCGCCCGACGTGGCGCCACAGTTCGTCGCCCAGGCGGCCCAGCGCCATGGTCAAGGTGAAGACCTTGGAAACGCTCTGGATCGAGAAGGGCACACCGCTGTCGCCAATGCAGGCCGACTCGCCCGTGCAGGTGACCACGGCCAGCCCGAACTGGCGCGGGTCAACCCGGGCCAGGGCGGGGATGTAGTCGGCCACGCGCCCGCTGCCGAATTGGCCCAGCACGTCGCCCTGCACGGCGGCCAGCAATTCAGTCAGTTCCTGGTTTTTCAACATGTCGTGCGACTCTTGTAATGGCTGCCTGCGTGTTTCGACTCTTGAGTGCTTGGTCGGCAGGAAGCTGCGACTCTTACCAACTGACCTGACCAACGGACACTGGAGAAGTGCTTGACCTACTGTCTCGGAATTCTGCTCCCCCAAGGCCTGGTGCTGGCTTCTGACTCGCGCTCCAACGCGGGGGTTGACCAGGTGGCGCTGGTGAAGAAGCTGGCGGTGTTCGAGGTGCCGGGCCAGCGTGTGGTGGTGGTCTTGTCGGCCGGCAACCTGGCCACCACCCAGGCGGTGGTGACGGCGTTGCGCGAAAGCGCCGGCAGCGGTGCCTTCGGGCAGGACATCCACGCCGCGCGCAGCATGTTCGACGTGGCTCAGATGGTGGGCACCAAGCTGCGCGAGGTCATCGCTCGTGACGGCAGCCACGTGCAGCCCTTTGGCGACCCCAACGGCACCTTCCTGGTGGGTGGGCAGATCGCGGGCGAGCCGACGCGGCTGTTCCACATCTATTCGGCCGGTAACTTTGTTGAGGCCTCAGACCGTTCGCGCTTCTTGCAGCTGGGTGAAACCAAGTACGGCAAACCCATCCTCGACCGCGCACTGAACCACGACACCAGCCTGAACGAAGCCGCCAAGTTGTCGTTGCTGTCCTTTGACGCCACCATGCGCAGCAATTTGTCTGTCGACGCGCCTATCGACCTTATGCGCTACGCCAAGGACAGCTTCACGGCCAGCAACCTGGCCACGCTGGAGAAGGACGACGCGTACTGGATGGAGCTGCGCCAGCGTTACGCCGAGGGCTTGTCCAGCCTGGTCGGCAGCATCCCGCCGCCTCCCAACCGGGTCTGAGTTGCCGTCATCGACCTAAAAGGCCGTTGCAGGCCCGTTCCAGGAGAACCCATGAAGCAGACCGCCGTAGCTCGCCTTGACGAACTCGGGGACCGCCAGCCGGCGCACGCGCTGGTCGGCGAAGTGGACTTGGTGGTGGTGCGCTTTGACGACGCCGTGTCGGTGCTCTACGGCCGCTGCCTGCACCGCGGTGCCTTGATGGCCGATGGCCGTGTCGAGGGCGACACCCTGTTCTGTGGCGTGCACGACTGGGACTACCGGCTCGACAGTGGCGTCTCGGCCTACAACAACGCCGAGGTGCTGCAAAAGTTCGCATCATGGGTCGAAGACGGCCAGGTCTGGGTCGACGCCGACGAGATTGCAGCCTGGGCCCAGGTGCACCCGCAGCCCTTCAACCGCACCATCTACCTGGGCCAGTACGCCGACACCGGCCACGGCAGCGCCGAAGAACCGCACAACGCGCTGATTCAGCGTTATGCGCGTGAAGGCTTGTCCAAGACCGGCCACCACGGCGCGGTGGAA
>JANNGJ010000399.1:0-10704 GCA_031403815.1 Burkholderiales bacterium
CCAGGAAGGAGAAGGCCGCGCCGGTGTTGTGCACGCGCACGACGTTGAAGAACGAGGTCACGTAGCGGCTGTCACCGAGTTGGTAGTTGCCGAGGATCAGGGTCTTGCTGAACTGGTCCAGCACGATGACGGCCAGAGCCAGACCGAGCCAGAGAGTGATGTTGGGAGGCGAAGAGAGGCGACTCGTCGGCATTCAGGGCTCCTGCCGAATCAGTTCAACCATGGAGACTCCTGGATCAGCAAACTGGACCTCGATCTGATCGCGCCGAGAAAGAAGAATCTGAGCAACTTGATCGTTGCCGCAGTTCCCCACCGACAGCTTGACCAAGCATGGCGGACGACCGTACAGGGATGACAGCGCAGTGAAGTCGTCATCCTTCGTGACGACAACAAACCGATGCAGCTTGGCGAATTGCCACACCTCGGCATCGCTGGCCTGACCTAGGCCCTCAAGCACCAAGTGGCTGCTGCCAGGAAACGACGGCACGAGGACGGGTAACAGCCGGCGCGAGATGTTCTCGTCTAGCAGCAACTTCACGCCGCCACCGGAATCCAGGCAGCGTGCCGCTCCCTGTCAGCAGCGTAGGTCAACACGGCGCGGATATCTTCGGCCACAAGCTCTGGGTAGTCGCTCAGGATGTCAGCCTCGGAGCGCCCGCTGGCCAGCCAATCGAGCATATCCTGCACGGTGATGCGCAGCCCGCGCACACAAGGCTTGCCGCCTCGCTTACCGGGTTCTAGCGTGATGCGCTGGATGGAGCTACTCATGACTCAGTTCCTCCTCAAAGCGATTGTGTTGCGCGGCATGACTTTGCGCCACCCCGATGTGACAGCGGCGCGTCACGCGACCGTGCGGGTCTCGCCCGCGCCGAACAAGTTGCTGGTGCAGCGACCACACAGCGCTGGGTGGGCGGCGTCGTGGCCGACGTCGCTGCGCCAGTGCCAGCAGCGCTCGCATTTGGTGGCGGCGGAGGGCGTCACGGTCACGGTCAACTCGGCACCGCTTGCGAGCGTGGCTTGCGAGGTGATGAAGACGAACTTGAGGTCGTCGCCGAGCGAAGCCAGCACGGCGCGGTCGGCCTCGTTCGCCGTCACGACAACCTCGGCCTGCAGCGAGGAGCCGACAGCGCCCTCGGTGCGCACCGCCTCGATGGCCTTGTTGACTTCATTGCGCAGCTCACGGATGCGCTGCCAGCGGGCCAGCAACGCGGTGTCGGGTGCCTCGAAGCGCCAATAGGTTTCGGTGAAGATGGAAGGTGACTGGCCGGGCGCCAGGATCGGCCAGGCCTCTTCGGCAGTGAAGGACAGGAAGGGCGCCATCCAGCGCAGCATGGCGTGCGTGATCTGCCACAGCGCCGTCTGCGCCGAGCGTCGTGCCAGCGAGTGCGGGGCGGTGGTGTAGAGGCGGTCCTTCAGCACGTCGAGGTAGAAGGCGCCGAGGTCTTCGCTGCAGAACAGCTGCAGCTTGGCCACGACGGGCTGGAACTCGTAGCGCTCGTAGTGGGCCAGGATGTCGGTTTGCAGTTCGGCCGCGCGCGCCAGCGCCCAGCGGTCGATCTCAAGCATCTCGCCGCGCGCAACAGCGTCCTTGGCCGCGTCGAAATCGGCCACGTTGGCCAGCATGAAGCGCAGGGTGTTGCGGATGCGCCGGTAGCTGTCGACCACGCGCGCCAGCACCTTCTTGTCGATCGGCGGGTCGCCGGCGTAGTCGGTCGAGGCGCACCACAGGCGCGCCACTTCGGCGCCCGGGTCTTTGGCGAACTCGCGGATCTCGATGATGTTGCCGAGCGACTTGCTCATCTTGCGGCCCTGGCCGTCCACCGTGAAGCCGTGCGTGAGCAGGCCGCGGTAGGGGGCGCGGCCTTCGAGCGCGCAGCCAAGCAGGAGCGACGAGTGGAACCAGCCGCGGTGCTGGTCGTGGCCTTCAAGGTAGAGGTCGGCCTCGGGGCCGCTCTCGTGATGGCCCGGATCGCCGGGCGGGCCCTGGTGCGAGCCGCGCAGCACATGGAAGAAGGTTGACCCGGAATCGAACCAGACTTCGAGGATGTCGCTGCTCTTGTTGTAGTGCGCGGCATCGTCGGCGCCAAGAATCTCGGCCGGCGTGGCCCGGCTCCAGGCCTCGACGCCGCCCGCGCCGACGATCGTGATCGCGCGGTCGATGAGGGCCATGGTGTCGGGGTGCAGCTCGCCGGTCTCCCTGTGCAGGAAGAAGGGCAGGGGCACGCCCCAGCTGCGCTGACGGCTGATGCACCAATCGGGCCGGTTGGCGATCATGTCGCGCAGGCGGGCCTTGCCGTTCTCAGGGAAGAAGGCGGTGGCTTCGATGGCGTCCAGGGCCATGGCGCGCAAGGTGCGCGGCGCCTTGTCCTTGGTGAATACGCCGGGGCCTTCGTCCATGCGGATGAACCACTGTGCCGCGGCACGGTAGATCACCGGCGTCTTGTGGCGCCAGCAGTGCGGGTAGCTGTGCGTGATCGTGGCAGTCGCGAACAAGCGGCCGGCGTCGCGCAGCGCGTCGATGACGGCGGGCACCGCCTTCCAGATGTTCTGGCCGCCGAACAGCGGCCAGTCCAGCGCGTAGCTGCCATAGCCCTGCACCGGGTTGAGGATCTCGTCGACCTTCATGCCGTGGGCCGTGCAGGAGACAAAGTCGTCGACGCCGTAGGCCGGCGACGAGTGCACGATGCCGGTACCGTCATCGGCGGTGGCGTAGTCGGCCAGGTAGACCGGCGAAAGGCGGTCGTAGCCGGCGTCGACATGGGCCAGCGGATGGCGAAATTGGATGCCGTCCAGCTTGGCGCCGACGGTAGTGGCAACGACCTCGCCTTGCAGGCCGTAGCGTTCGAGGCACTGGCCGACCAGCGACGCCGCCAACACCAGCAGGCCGCGCTCGGTGCGCACCAGCGCGTACTCGAGTGCCGGGTTGAGGTTCAGGGCCTGGTTGGCCGGCAGGGTCCAGGCGGTGGTGGTCCAGATGACGGCAAAGGCCTCGCCGACGATATCTGGCAAGCCGAAGGCGGCGGCCAACTTGTCGGGCTCGGCGCAGAGAAAGCCCACGTCGAGGGTCTGGGACTTCTTGTCCGCATATTCGATTTCCAACTCGGCCAGCGACGAGCCGCAATCGAAGCACCAGTACACGGGTTTCAAGCCGTGGTAAACGAAGCCGCGCTCGATCACGCGCTTGAAGGCGCGCAGCTCACCGGCCTGGTTGGCGAAATCCATGGTGCGGTAGGGATGGGCCCAGTCGCCGAGCACGCCCAGGCGCATGCGGTCGGCCTTCTGCTGCGCGATCTGTTCGGTGGCGTAGGCGCGGCTCCTGGCCTGCATCTCGTCGCGGCTGAGCTTGCGGCCGTGCGCTTTCTCGATCGCGTTCTCGATCGGCAGGCCATGGCAGTCCCAGCCCGGCACGAAGCGGGCATCGAAGCCCGCCAGCTGCTTGGACTTGACGACCATGTCCTTGAGGATGTTGTTCACGGCGTGCCCGATGTGCAGCACGCCGTTGGCATAGGGCGGGCCGTCGTGCAGCACGAACAACGGTGCGCCGTGGCGCGCGTCGCGCAGCTGCTTGTAGCGGCCCTGCGCTTCCCACTCGGCAACCCAGCCCGGCTCACGCTTGGGCAGGTCGCCGCGCATCGGGAAGGGCGTGTCGGGCAGGTTCAGCGTGGCGCGGTAGTCGGTAGGTGTCTGGGGGTCGGCCATGGTGCGGGCTTGGCTGGGGTGTCGCGCTCGGAGACACGCGTTGCGGGCGATGGCTTGACGAGTCTCAAGCCCATCGGCGGGTTGCTCGGCAACCCGGGCTAAATTCGGTCGCGCGTAGTCTGCCGGCGCGTCGTGGTGCACCAGCACAGGCGATCGAACCGAAG
This sequence comes from Burkholderiales bacterium, assembly GCA_031403815.1. Lineage (GTDB taxonomy): Bacteria > Pseudomonadota > Gammaproteobacteria > Burkholderiales > Burkholderiaceae_C > CADEEN01. The sequence goes on from JANNGJ010000399.1 coordinate 3,864, forward strand.
CATGCCTAGAGCCATGCGCTCAATTCTACTGGCCTGACAGGGGCGCACTCACGGGCTGCCCTGGGCATCGAACCAGGTCTGCGCGTCGGTGACGTCCTGTGCGATGCCGCGCGACAGGCTGTCGAGTGAGTCGTAGCGTCGTTCGTCGTGCAACTTGTGCAACAGCTCCACGCGCACGAGCCGGCCGTAGCCGCCATCGCTGCCAAGCTCAGCTGGCCAGTCCAGGCAATGGGTCTCGAGCAGCACCCGGCCGTTGTCTTCCACGCTCGGCCGCACGCCCAGGCTGGCCACTCCGCGCAAAGCCTGGCCAGCCAGGCCGTGGACGCGGGCCGCAAAGATGCCCATGGCCGCAGGGCGGGGGGGGCCGAAGCGCAGGTTGAGGGTGCGGCAGCCAAGCGTTCGCCCCAGCTTCTGGCCGTGCAGCACATGGCCGCTGATGGCGTAGGGGCGGCCGAGCAGGGCCGCGGCGCGTGCCATGTCGCCCGCAGCCAGCGCCGCGCGCACGGCCGAGCTTGAGACCCGTTGGCCATGCACTTCATAGCTCTGCATGCGCGCCACGTCGAAGCCGCGGCTCTCACCGACGGCGTCGATCAAGGCATAGTCACCGGCACGCCGGGCGCCGAAACGAAAGTCGTCGCCCACCAGCACGTAGCGGACGCCCAGGCCTTTGACCAGAACGTCATCGATGAAGGCCTGCGGCGACTGCGCCGCCAAGCGGGCGTCAAAGCGCAGCACCACGGCCTGCTCGATGCCGCAGTGCTCCAGCTCGGCCAACTTGTCGCGCAGGGTTGCGATGCGCGCCGGCGCCTCGACCAATCGGCCGGCGGCGCGGGCCTGCGCGGCGAAGAAATCACGCGGGTGCGGCTCGAAGCTCAGCACGCAGGCAGGCACCTTGCGATGCCGGGCCTCGTTCTTCAGCAGCGCCAGCATGGCCTGGTGGCCGCGGTGCACGCCGTCGAAGTTGCCGATGGTCAGCGCGCAGGCGGATGCCAGGCCGGGATGGTGGATGCCACGGAAGATGCGCATCCGGCGATTATTGCGGCCGTGCGGCCGGGGTCAGTGACAGGCCAGGGGCGACAGGCCGGTGTCGTTGAAGTAGGCCCGACCGAATTGTGAGTCGCCGATGATGCTGTCGAGCAGCAGGTCGCCCTCGGCCGGCGTCAGCGGGCGCGACAGGTGGAAGCCCTGGCCGTTCTCGCAGCCGAGTTCACGCAGTTGGGCGAACTGCGACTGGGTTTCGATGCCCTCGGCCACCACCGCCTTGCCCAGCGAGGCGCCGAGCGAGACGATGGCGCGCACGATCTCGGCATCGCTCGAGCCTTCGCGCATGCCGTGGACGAAGGAGCGGTCGATCTTCAGGCTGTCGATCGGCAGGGTTGAGAGGTAGCTGAGCGACGAGTAGCCGGTGCCGAAGTCATCGATGGCCAGGCCAACGCCCATGCGGCGCAGGGCCTCGAGGGTAGGCATCACGCCCTCCACACGTTGCATCAGGATGTTCTCGGTCAACTCCAGGGTTAGGTCGCGCGGCATCAGGCAGGCGGCGCGCAGGGCTTGTTCGACGCGTTCGGCCAGGGCGCTGTGGGCCAGGTCGTTGCTGGAGATGTTGACCTGCATCTTGAGTTTGCGCAGCGACGGGTCGCGCAGCTGCCACTGCTCAAGTTGATGGCAGGCGCGCGAGAGCACCATGTCGGTCAGCTCGATGATCAGGCCGGTTTCTTCGGCAATCGGGATGAAGGTCACCGGGCTGATGTCGCCGCGCGAGGGGTGGTGCCAGCGCGCCAGGGCCTCGAACCCGCGCAGGCGGCCGGTGCCGAGATTGAACAGCGGCTGGTAGCTGACGCTGAGGGCGCCTTCGGCCAGGGCCTGGCGCAGGTCGGCTTCAAGACGCAGTCGATCCGCCAACTCGGTGTTCAGGCCGGCGTCGAAGACCTCGAAGCGCGCCTTGCCGGCCGCCTTGGCGCGGTACATCGCGATGTCGGCATCGCGCAGCATGTCTTCGGGCGTTCCATAGCCGAGCCGACTGTAGGTGATGCCGATGCTGGCACTGGTGGTGAGGCTGACGCCGGCGATCTGCAGCGGCTGCTTGAGCACCTGTTGCAGGCGCTCGGCCAGGAGGGTTGCATTGGTTTCACCGTCAACCTGGTGCACCAGCACGCCGAACTCGTCGCCGCCCAGCCGGGCCACCACGTCACCCGGGCGCACATGCTCCTGGATGCGGCGCGAGACCTGCACCAGGAACTCGTCACCGGCCGAGTGGCCCATGCTGTCGTTGATCAGCTTGAAGCGGTCGAAGTCGAGGAACATGAGGCCGAAGTGCTTGCTCGGTTCCAGGTTCGCGGCACTCAGTGCTTGCGTCAGCAGCGCGAGAAAGCGGCCACGGTTGGGCAGGCCCGTCAGGCCGTCGTGGAAGGCGATATGGTTAAGTTGGGCCTCGGCATTGCGGCGGGCGCTGATGTCTTGCACCTGCAGGATCAGGCAGGGCGCGGCCGAGCCGGGCTCCGAGAAGAAGCCGCAGTGCAATGCCACCCAGATCTGGCTGCCGCTGCGGTGGCGACAGCGCAGCTCGATGGCGAAGGTGTCGATCTGTTGCGCGTGAATGCGCGTGAACTCGCACTCAAGCGGCGCCAAATCGTCGTCGGCCACATGGCTGGCAAAGCGCTGCCCAACCAGGCTCTCGCTCTGGGCTTCGCCGATCAGGGCGATCAAGGCCGCGTTGGCTTGCAGGATGCGGCCGTCGAAGGACACCAGGGCCATGCCGATGGAGGCATGTGTGAACGCGCTGTGAAAACGCTGCTCGCTGGCGCGCAGGGCCACCATGTGCGTGCTTGTCTGCTGGGCCTCGCGCTCCGCGGCGTCGATGCGGTCCCGGCGCACGGTATCGGCGGCGGTTTGCTGACGCAGGAAGTAATGCACCGTGGCCAGCAGCATCACCATCACCGGCAGGGCACCGAGCAGGACGCTCAGGCTCAGCTGCCGGACGGCAAGGTAGGCGATCGCTGTGCCGCTGAGCGCCACCAACAACCAACCGCAGGCGGCGAGCTTGCGCTTGTGCGTGGACGTCAGCGCCTGGTGCAGGCGTTGTGGTGGTCGGGTCGAAGAGGCGGGTAGGGCCGGGGCTTGCATGACTCTTGAGGGCGCTGTGCAGGGCAGTTTGCTGCCGAACCGCGCCACAGCCGCGTTACTTTTCCGCGGAAACCCAGGCCTCGCCAGAGGCCGCGCCGTGGCCTACGCGGCGCGTTGCAGGCTGGCGTCGGCCCAGCGCCACTGGCCGGGCGCCAGGTCGGGCGGCAGGGGCCAGACGCCGAAGGCACTGCGGTGCAGCGCCTCGACGCGGTTGCCGACGGCTGCCAGCATGCGCTTGACCTGGTGGTAGCGGCCCTCTTCCAAGGTCAGGCGCAGGCTGGCTAGGCCGGTGGCTTCGCAGGCCACGGCCCGCACCGGCGCCGGGTCGTCGTCGAGCACCACGCCGCCGAGCAGCCGCGCCACCGTGTCGGCGGCCAGCGCGTGTTTGCAGCTGACTTCATAGACCTTGTGCACATGGTGCTTGGGGGAGGTCAGGCGGTGGATCAGCGTGCCGTCATCCGTCATCAACAGCAGGCCGGTGGTGTCTTCATCGAGCCGGCCCACGGGCTGCAGGCCGCGCTCGCGCAGCGGCGCCGGCAGCAGGCCCAGGATGCTGGGGTGGTGGCGCGGCTTGGCCGAACACTCGTATCCAGCGGGCTTGTGCAGCAGCACCAGGGCCTTGGCGTGGTAGGGCCAGGCCTGGCCTTGCACTGTGAATTCGAGGCCCTCGACCGCCAACTCGACGAGGGGGTCGTCGAGCGTGGCGCCACCCACTTGCACCAGGCCGTCGGCGATCAGGGCGGCGCAGCGTCGCCGCGTGCCGAAGCCCTGGCTGAACAGGATCTGGGCCAGGCTTTGCGTCGGGCGTGCCTGCGCCTTCACAGCGCGCCGCCGAGGTCGCGCGCGGCCGGCAGGCCGGGCAGGCCGGTGGCGTGGTGGATGGCGCTGATGACGGCGCGCGCCGTGACTTCGGCGGCCAGCGCGCCGATCAGACCGAGGTTGCCAGCCTCACCGCTGGCGCCGGTGGCCAGGGCAAACAGGGTGTCGCCGTCGTGCGGCGTGTGGGCCGGGCTGATGCAGCGCGCCAGGCCGTCGTGCGCCATGCCGGCCAGCTTGCGGCACTGCGCTTTGTCAAGCTGGGCGTCGGTGGCGACGACACCGATGGTGGTGGCGCTGCCGGCCTGCAGGCGCGCCGGGACTTCACCGCGCAGCAGGGCGGCGGCGGCATGCAGCAACTGGCGGCTGTCGGCGCCGGTGCGCGCGCCGGCCAGCACCGAGCCGTCGGCCGGGTCGATCACGTCGCCGATGGCATTCACCGCCACCAGGGCCGCCACGGTGATGCCGCCGACGCGCACCGAGGCGCTGCCGATGCCGCCCTTCATCGCCCTTTCGATGCCGAACAGTTTGCCGACCACTGCACCGGCACCGGCGCCGACATTGCCCTGGGCCGGTTTGGCGCCCGACGCTGCCGCGCAGGCGGCATAGCCCGCTGCGGCGTCGGGGCGGATTCGAAGGTCGCCGTGCCACAGGTCGAACAGCACCGCGGCGGGCACGATGGGCACCCGTGCGGCGCCGACGGCGTAGCCATGGCCGTGCTCTTCGAGCCAGCGCATCACGCCGCCGGCGGCGTCCAGGCCAAAGGCGCTGCCGCCGCTGAGCAGCACGGCGTGCACGCGGTCGATCAGGTTCTCGGGCGCCAGCAGGTCCGTCTCGCGCGTGCCGGGCGCGCCGCCGCGCACATCCACGCCGGCCACCACCCCTTGCGGACAAAGCACCACGCTGCAGCCGGTGGCGCGCGCCGGGTGGGTGAAGTGACCCACCGTCAAACCGGCCACATCGGTGAGGGCGTCCTGCAAGACAGCCATCAGGCAAACACCCCTGCCGTGTCCTGCATGCGCTCGCTGACTTCGCCGAGGTGGTGCAGGGTGTCGCCGTAGGCCAACTCGAGCATGGTCAGGCGTTTGAAATAGTGACTCACGCTGACTTCGTCAGTGACGCCAATGCCGCCGTGCAGCTGGATGCACTCCTGGCCCACCAGGCGCATCGACCGGCCGAGCTGGACCTTGGCATGCGCCAATGCGCGGCGCCGCGACGCAGCCGGCTCGCCGAGCTTCAAGCTGGCGTAGTAACTCATCGAGCGCGCCAGTTCGAGCTGCATCTTGACGTCGGCCATGCGGTGGCGCAGGGCCTGGAAGCTGGCGATGGCCACGCCGAACTGCTTGCGCGTGTTCATGTACTCGGCCGTCAGGGCGACCAGCTTGTCCATCAGCCCGACAGCCTCGGCGCAACTGGCTGCGATGCCGACATCGATGGCCAGCTCCAGTGCGGCGCCGGCATCGGCCAGCACCAGGCTGGCCGGCGCTGCGGCCAGGCCGACGTCGGCGGCGCGCGCACCGTCCTGCGTCGGGTAGGCGCGCAGGGTGCAGCGACCGCGTTCCACCAGGAACAGGCCGACCGGCCCGATCGCGTGCGGGCCGACACGCGCTGGCACCAGGAAGGCGTCGGCTTCGTCACCCGCTGGCACCAGACACTTCTGACCCGTCAGGGCCCAGCCGCCCGCCGCCTGCAAGGCCACGGTCGTCGGTGCATCCAGGCGGTAGCGCGCGCCGCGCTCCTGCTGCGCCAACACCACCAAGGCCGAGCCGTCGGCGATGCGCGGCAACCAGGCGGCCTGCGGCGCCGCCTCGCCCTGCGCCAGCAGGGTCGGCGCCACCAGCGCTGCGGCGGCATAGGGCGCATTGACCAGGCCGCGGCCGAGTTCTTCCATAACGACCATGGCCTCGACCGCACCGAAGCCCAGGCCACCGTGTTCGGCCGGCACGGCCAGCCCGGTCAGCCCGAGTTCGGCCAGCTCGCGGTACACGTCGCGCGTCTTGCCACCGCCTTTGGCGATGGCATGGCGACGCTCGAAAGAGAAGCCCTTTTCAACCCAGCGCTGCACGGCATCGCGCAGCGAGACCTGGTCGTCGGTGAAATCGAAGTTCATCGTCAGCTCCCCAGCACGGTCTGCGCGACGATGTTGCGCTGAACCTCGTTGCTGCCACCGTAGATCGTCGTCTTGCGGAGATTGAAGTAGGTCGATGCCAAGGGCGCGCAGTGTGCCGCGCCAACGTGGTCACCCTGCCACCCGGCCGCCATCGCTTCCGTGATGAAGGGCAGGGTGAAAGGCCCGCCGGCCAGCATCATCAATTCGGCGTAACGCTGCTGGATCTCGCTGCCGCGAATCTTCAGCAGGCCGGCGATGTCCAGGCTTTGCTTGCCGGTGGTCTCGGCCGACAAGACCCGCAGCACCATCATCTCGAGCGCAACGATGTCGACTTCGAGCAGCGCGATCTGGTCACGGAAACGCAGGTCGTCCCACAGGCCCTCGGCCTTGGCAATGCGCTTCAGGCGCTCGAGTTCGCGCTTGGCGCGATTCACGTCGGCGATGTTGGTGCGCTCGTGCGAGAGCAGGTGCTTGGCATAGGTCCAGCCCTTGTTCTCTTCGCCAATGAGTTGGTCGGCCGGCACCTCGACGTTGCCGAACCAGACCTCGTTCACCTCGTGGCCACCATCGAGCATGATGATGGGCCGCACGGAAACGCCGGGGGTCTTCATGTCGATCAGAAGGAAGGAGATGCCGGTCTGCGGCTTGCCCTCGTTGCTGGTGCGCACCAGGCAGAAGATCCACTCGCCGTACTGGCCCAGCGTGGTCCAGGTCTTCTGCCCGTTGACGATGTAGTAGTCGCCCTTGCGTTCGGCCTTGCACTTGAGCGAAGCCAGATCGGAGCCCGAACCC
>JANNGJ010000400.1:0-3154 GCA_031403815.1 Burkholderiales bacterium
AGGTCGATGCCGGGCGACAGCACCAGCTTGTCGTAGGCGATGGTCGGCCCCGAGGCCAACACAGCGACCTTCTTCACCGGATCGATGCTGGCCACCATGTCCTTGATGACCCGCACGCCGTGGTTCTTGGCCAGCGTGGCGTAGGGCGTGGTGACGTCAGCGAGCGTCTTGCTGCCGCCGAGCACCAGGTTGCTGATCGGGCACGAGACGAAAGCGTCGCTCGGCTCGACCAGTGTCACGTCGATGGTCTGGCCCGAAAACAGGCGCAGGTACTTGGCCGCCGTGGCGCCGCCATAGCCGCCGCCGACCACCAGCACACGCGTCTTGGCCGGCACGCGGCCGCCAGCGGTGGCGCTGAGCAAGGCACCGGTCTCGCTGGCGCAGCCGGGCAGGGACAGCAGGCCGAGCGCGCCCGCGCCGGTGGCCGCGTGTTGCAGCAGGTGTCGTCGTTGCATCATCGCGCGCGCCTTCACTTCTTTTGCGCCGCAAAGTAGGCGGCGATCTGATCGATCTGAGCATCGCTGTAGCCCTTGGCCAGCTGGTGCATCACGGTGGCCGGGCGGGTGCCGGCCTTGAAGGCCTTCATCTGCTCCACCACGTAGACCGCCGGCATGCCAGCCAAGCCGGGCACGGCCGCGCCGTCCACCGCGCGGCCCTGCGTGCCATGGCAGTTGGCACAGGTGGCGGCCAGCGCGTGCTGGCGCAGGGCCGCGGCGTCTTGTGCCATGGCGGCGCCCGTCGCCGCCAGCAGGACAGCGGCCGCCAAGGCCTTGTAGGTCAACAACAAATCCGATCGCATGAGGGTCTTCTCCTGATCAAGCGGTTGCACCGCGCGGGCTCAGTGTCGCGCGGGTTCGATCTCAATGTACTGGCGGCTGAGCTCGGGTGGCACGGGGGAATCCAGCAGGGTGCAGGTCAGGCGCAGCGCGTCGGCCGCCACCGGGTGCAGAACGGGGCCTTCAGTGAGGGTGCGTGCCGCGTCGAACCAGCGGCGCACCAGCACCGGCCGCAGCAGCCAGGGCATGGCTTGCAACACGCGCAGTGCACGCAGGGTGGCGTCGATGTCGTGGCGCTCGCGCGGCGGCAGCGTAAAGCGCTCGTACCAGGGCGCCACCACGCTGTCGTACCAGGTCTGGCCGGTGGACTCAAAGCCAGTCAAGTCCAGGGTCAGCTCAGGCGCCGGCACCATGTGGGACAGGAAGGCGCTGTACAGGCAGACTTTGAGCGCGTGACCATCGTCCAGTTCGGCCAGATCGGTCTCGGCCGCAGCCGGGGCAGCGACGGCGCTGCCGGCCAGCAGATGGCGCAGCGCGACCCAACGCAACTGGTCCATCTGCGAGACCATGCCGTCGGCCGTCATCACGCGCCGCGCCGCGCCAACCAGGGCATGGCGCAACACGACCGGCCCCGGCGCAAGCTGCCGCGCCAGGGTTTCGAACCAAGGCAAGCGGTGCGGCTGCGGCAGGGCCAGCACATCGGCCAGCAGGCGCTCGGCGTCGGCCAGGCCCTGCGTTTCCTCGAACCACATGGCCCGCTCGCGGCGACTGCCGGGCACCAACATCAACGCCAGCACGGCGGCCTGCCACTGCGCCGGCTCATTCAAGGCGCGCAGGCGGGCCAGCCCCTCGCGCAGTGCGGGGTCACTGCGGTCGATACGCGGAGCCTGGACATGGACCAGATTGGCCGCGCGTGGCAGGGTGGAAGGCGGGGCCGACATGTCGGCGATTGCAACACGAACTGCCCTGCCCGCGGGTCGGGTTTGGGCCCGGGCTTGGAGGGGTTGCTTCTCAGCGTCTCAGGCGCTGCTGCCACGCCAGCGCTCGAACCCGCCGCGCCGCAGGGCGCAGGCCGGGCAGGCGCCGCAACCCTGGCCCCAGGCGTGGCGCTGACCGCGCTGGCCCAGGTAGCAGGTGTGGGTGTGATCGATGATCAAGGCACTGAGCGCCGAGCCGCCGAGATGCTCGGCCAGGGCCCAGGTGGCCGCTTTGTCGATGAACATCAGCGGTGTCTCCAGCGCCATCGGCTGGCCCAGGCCCAGGCTCAGGGCGACTTGCACGGCCTTGGCGGTGTCGTCGCGGCAATCCGGGTAGCCGGAGTAGTCGGTCTGGCACATGCCGGCCACCAGTACCGATATGCCGCGGCGGTAGGCCAGCACAGCGGCCAGGGTGAGGAACAGCAGGTTGCGGCCCGGAACGAAGGTGTTGGGCAAGCCGTCGGCCTGCATCTCGATGGCGCGCTGGGTGGTCAGGGCGCTGTCGCCGAGCTGGGCCAGTACGCCAGCGTCGATCAGGTGGTCGTCGCCCAGGCGGGCGGCCCAGTGCGGGAACTGGGCGCGCAACTGGCTCAAGACGACCAGGCGACAGTCGAGTTCGATGCGGTGGCGCTGGCGGTAGTCGAAGGCAACCGTTTCCACGCGACCGTAGTGCTCGAGGGCCCAGGCCAGGCAGGTGGTGGAGTCCTGGCCGCCGGAGAACAGCACCAAGGCCGTGCGCGGGTCGGTCACGACAGCCGTGGGCCGAGGCTCAGTGGCGGGTCTGCCCGTCGCCAAGAACCACCCACTTCAGCGAGGTCAAGCCCTCCAGGCCGACCGGTCCGCGCGCATGCAGCTTGTCGGTGCTGATGCCGATCTCGGCGCCCAGGCCGTACTCGAAGCCGTCGGCGAAGCGCGTGCTGGCGTTGACCATCACGCTGGCCGAATCGACCTCGCGCAAGAAGCGCATGGCGTGGGCATGGTCGCGGGTCAGGATGGCGTCGGTGTGGTGCGAGCCATGGCGGTTGATGTGGGCAATGGCCTCGTCGAGCGAATCGACCAGCTTGATGCTGATGATCGGCGCAAGGTATTCCTCAGCCCAATCGACCTCGGTGGCATCGACCAGCCTGGCGCCGGGCACGCCGGCCAAGATGGCCTTGGCACGCGGGCCGCAGCGCATCTCGACCCCCTTGGCCGCGAACACGGCACCGATGCGCGGCAGGAATGCAGGCGCCACATCGCTGTGCACGAGCAGCGACTCGGCCGCATTGCAGGGGCTGAACTTCTGCGTCTTGGCGTTGTCGGTGACCTGCAGCGCCTGATCGAGATCGGCCTGGGCATCGACATAGACATGGCAGTTGCCGTCCAGGTGCTTGATCACGGGCACCTTGGCCTCGGCGCTGA
>JANNGJ010000401.1:0-6508 GCA_031403815.1 Burkholderiales bacterium
GTGCCGCTCGAACACCTGGCCGAGTACACCGATGCGTTGACGGAAGTGTTCGAGCGCCACGGCACGCACGGCACCTGGTATGCGCATGCCTCCGTCGGCACCCTGCACGTGCGGCCCATTCTCGACATGCGCCGGGGCGGCGGCGCCAAGATGCGCGCCATTGCCGAAGAGGCCGCCGCGCTGGTGCGCAAATACAAAGGCGCCTACAGCGGCGAGCACGGCGACGGCCTGTGCCGCGGCGAGTGGATCGAGTGGCAGTTCGGCCCGGCGATCAACGACGCCTTTCGCGCCATCAAGCGCGAGCTCGACCCGATCAACCTGTTCAACCCCGGCAAGATCATCGATCCGCCGCGCATGGACGACGCCGCGCTACTGCGCTTTGCGCCCGCCTCGGCCCCCCGGCCCTACCAACGCATCCCTATCAAGACGGTGTTCGACTGGTCGGCCTGGAACGTGCAGAACGACCCGGCCACCGAGGCCACCACCGCGCCCGGCACCGGCGGCGACGTGACGGGCGGCCTGGCCGCCGCCGTCGAGATGTGCAACAACAACGGCCACTGCCGCAAGTTCGACACCGGCACCATGTGCCCGAGCTACCGTGTCACCCGCGACGAAAAGCACCTGACGCGCGGCCGCGCCAACACGCTGCGCCTGGCACTGAGTGGGCAACTGAGCGGCCAGCTCGGCGCCGACGCCTTCACCAGCGACGCGGTGCGCGAGACGATGGCCCTGTGCGTCGGCTGCAAAGGCTGCAAGCGCGATTGCCCGACCGGCGTGGACATGGCCAAGATGAAGCTCGAGTTCCAGGCCCACGACAAGGCACGCCACGGCTTCACGCTGAAAGACCGACTCATCGCCCACCTGCCCGGCTATGCACGCTGGGCCAGCGCCGTGCCCTGGCTGGCCAACCTGCGCGATGCGCTGCCGGGGGCCGCCGCCTTGAGTGAAAAGTGGCTCGGCCTCTCCGCCCAACGCAGCCTGCCGAAGTGGCGGCGCGACACCTTCTGGCGCGCGATGAAGCCGGCCGATTTCGCGAGCCGTGACGAAACCATCGCCGCCGCGCGCAGCCACGGCAAGGCCGCCGTGCTCTTCGTCGACAGCTTCAACGGCACATTCGAAACCGAGAACGCGCTGGCCGCCGCGCACGTGCTGCGCGCCGCCGGCTACATCCTGCACACGCTGCAAAAGAGCGGCGGCCACCACTGCTGCGGCCGCACCTATCTGGCGTCGGGTATGGTGGATGAAGCCAAGGCCAAAGTCGGCGCCTTGATCGACGCCCTGCTGCCGCTGGCCCAGGCCGGCGTGGCCATCGTCGGCCTGGAACCCTCGTGCCTGCTCACGCTGCGCGACGAGGCCCTGGTGCTGGGCCTGGGCGACAAGGCGCAGGTGGTGGCCGGCCAAGCCCTGCTGTTCGAAGAATTCATCGCCCGCGAAGCCAAGGCCGGCCGCTTCGCCGCGCGCTTCAAACCCGCGCCGCAGCCCATCCTCGTGCACGGCCACTGCCACCAGAAGGCCTTCGATGCCGTCAGCCCCATCCTCGACGTGCTGCGTCTGATTCCCGGTGCCGATCCGAAGCTGATCGAATCCTCCTGCTGCGGCATGGCCGGCAGCTTCGGCTACGAAGCCGCCCACTTCGAGGTGTCCATGCAAATGGCTGAACTGAGTTTGTTGCCCGCAGTGCGTGCCGCGCCCGAGGCCATCGTCGTCGCCGACGGCACCAGTTGCCGGCACCAGATTGCCGACGGCGCCGCGCGCCAAGCCGTGCATGTGGCGCGCCTGATGGCGGGCCTGCTGGCGACGCCGGGCGCAACCACCCATTTCACCGAAGGGCCCCTGTCATGAGCGCACTGAACACCGTCACTACCCTCCTGGTTGCGGCGCGGCGCACGCACCAGCTCACATCCTCGGCTGCGCTCGGCCAGGCCCTGCAAGACGCCACCGAGGCCTACGCAGTGCAAGACGCCGTGGCCCAGGAGATGGCCTGGTTCGACTTCGCGCCGCCGCAGCACTGGAAATCGGGCGGGCCCTCTCGCACCGCCGTGCTCACCCATGCGCCGCTGCCGCCCGGCGGCGTGCGCGCCAGCGGCGCGGCCTTCGACGACTGGCCGATGGCGAGCCGCGCGATCGAAGCCGAGATTGCGCTGCGCCTGCGTGTCGATGTCAGCGCGGCCCAGGCCGCGGCCCTGCAAGACGACGCGGTCGATGGCCTGATCGATGCGATGACGGTGTCGATCGAAGTTTGCGACTCGCGCTGGCTCGAAGCCGCGCAAGCGCCCGCCCTGTTGCGCCTGGCCGATTTGCAGTCGCACGCCGCGCTCGCCCTCGGCGACTGGCAGCCCTATGTGCGGCGCGACTGGGCGGCCCAGCGCTGCGAAGTGCGCATCGGCAGCGCGGCCGTGGTGACACGCAGCGGCAGCCACTCGCTCGGCGACCCGGCCTGGCTCTTGCCCACCTGGCTGCGCCACGCCACCCGCCACGGCCAGACCGTGCCGGCCGGCAGCGTGGTGACCACGGGCACGTGGTGCGGCATGTTGCCGGCCGCGGCGGGTGACCGCGTGGACGTTGCCTTCGACGGCATCGGCAGCGCGTCGCTGCAACTCTGAGACGCAGCATGGCAGTGCCGCTGCACCGGTGGAGCGCTGTGCGCCTGGCACGTGCGTTGGCCACGCGCACGCTCAGTGCGAGCGCCTTGGCCGAGGCCTTGATCGAGCGCAGCGCCGCCTGCGAGCCGGGCTTGCAGGCCTGGGCCGCGTTCGAACCTGCGGCGGTGCGACAACGCGCGCAAGGCGTCGACGCAACCGCGACCACCGGCGCGCTGCACGGCGTGCCGGTGGCCGTCAAAGACAACATCGACACCGCCGGCATCGTCACCGCCCAGGGCTCGCCCATCTACGCGGGACAGGTGCCGCAGGCGGATGCCGCGTGCGTGGCCCTGGCCCGCGCGGCAGGCGCCTGGGTGCTGGGCAAGACAGTGGCCGCCGAGCTGGCCAACATGACGCCGGGGGCGACGCGCAACCCGCACCACCGCGCGCACACGCCCGGTGGCTCGTCGAGCGGCTCGGCCGCCGCGGTTGCCGCCGGCATGGCCCCGCTCGCCCTGGGCACACAGACGGCGGGTTCCGTGATCCGGCCCGCGGCCTTCTGCGGCATCGTCGGCTACAAGCCCTCGGCGGGACGCATCCCGCGCGCGGGGGTGAAGGCAGTGTCGGACACGCTCGACGAAGTCGGCGTGTTCGCGCGCAGCGTTGACGACGCCGCCCTGCTGGCCCACGCGCTGGAAGGCTGCGCCGGTGCCGCGCTGCCAAGCACGGCGGCCTTCAAGCCGCGCCTGGCGCTGACGTTGACGCCGCAAGCGGCAGCGCTGTCGGAGCCGATGCAAACCATGCTCGGCGCGGCAGCACAGCGACTGTCGGCGGCCGGCGCCGCGGTGCGCGAGCAAGCCGACTGGCCACCCACTTTCGCAGCACTGTTCGAGGCCCAGCGCTGCGTGCAGTTGTTCGAAACCGCGCGCGCGCTGAGCCTCGACCACCGCTGCCGCCGCGCCGACCTGTCGCCCGCGCTGGCTGCCTTCCTCGACGCAGGCGCCGCACTCGACCCTGCGCGCTACGCCGATGCGCTCGCCACCGCGCGTCAGGCCCGCGCGGCCATCGACGCGTTCTTCGGCGACGCTGACCTGCTGCTGGCGCCCGCCGCCCTCGGCGCCGCTCCGCATGGCCTGGCCAGCACCGGCGACCCATTGTTCAGCCGCACCTGGCAGTTGCTCGGCTGCCCGTGCCTGACGCTGCCCGGCGGGGTCGACAGCAACGGCCTGCCGCTGGGCCTGCAACTCATTGCCCGACCGCAAGACGATGCGCGCCTGCTTGCTGGGGCGGCCTGGGTGGCTCAGACGCTCGACGCCGAGGCCATCACCCAGGGTCGGTGCCTCGACTGACATGACACTGCGCTCGATGGCCCTGCAGCCGGCAAACGCGTGCCGGCAGCTATTCCCAGGACGTATCAGGGTCCAAGTGCAGCGCCAGTTCCATAGCGTCATGCAGCACACGACCGACCACGAGCAGGGCGGGCTCAACGCGGTAAACCAGGAAGAGGCGCGGCCGACGAACTGCCGCCGCACCCGTAGCCACGTGATCCCGGCTCAGTCGAAGATGCCACGACCTGACACCCGCGCCGAGTTCGGGCCGCGCGATGCTGCCCGGTCTGTCGGGCTGCGTCGCCAGGTCGCGAAGCGCTGCGACGATCAGGCTCTCATAGCGCAGACGGGCGGCCTCGCCGAATTGCTCGTGTGTCCAGGCAAGGAGGCTGCGGATATCGACTTGGGCGGTGTCCGACGGCCGATGGCGAAGCATCAGCTCGCCGTCTTGGCCAGCTGGGCGGCTCGTCGGCCCAGCTGGCCAACGAAATCCTCAAGCTGATCATCGGCAACATCGGCGTAGCGGCCCGCGGACAAATCTGCCCAGCCCTGGCGGGCTGCTTGTCTCAGGGCTTTAAGTTTGGCTTGCCCAATGCGCTCGCGCGCCTCGATCAGGCGCAGTCCTTCTCGCAGCACCTCGCTGGCGTTCTGGTAGCGACCGGACTGCACCAGCGTCTCCACCAACGACTGTTGATGTTCGCTCAGAACTACGTTGCGTGTAGGCATGTTGCTGGCTCCGAAAGCGCGCGAGCAGATCTTGCGATACCCGGGTTGGCAGATGATGCCAACGTCGTGGGAACGCCGACTACAGCGTCTCCGCCGGGTCGAAGTCCAGCTCCACCTTGGCCCCATTGGGGTCGGTGCTGAACAGCTGCCAGGTACCGGCGCCGGCTTGGCGGCGCAGGTCGTAAGCGATGCCGGCTTCGTCGAAGCGGGCCTTCACAGCCTTCAGGCCGGTGGCGCTGAAGGCGAGGTGGTCGATGACCCCCGTGCGCGTGGCCGGCATCGGGCGCTCGAAGTACACGTGCAGCACGGCCTGCGGGCCGCCGGCGTAGAGCCAGGCGCCGGGGAAGCCGAGTTCGGGGCGGTGGCCCACGCTGAGGCCGAGCAGACCGACGTAGAAGTCGAGCGTCTTGCGCTCGTCTTCCGCAACGATGGTGAAGTGATTCATGCCGACGATCATGGGCTCTCCTGTGCGGTGGCTTCAGGCCACCAAGACCAAGGCGCCGATGGTGGCGCGCGATTCGAGCCGCTCGTGGGCACGCGCGGCAGCGTCGAGGGACCAGCGCTCGATCGGCGGGGCCTTGAGGCTGCCGTCGGCCAAGGCCGCCCACAGCCGCTGCGCCCGCTCGGTCATCTGCGCCGGCGTGGCCACATAGTCGAAGGCGACGGGGCGCGAGAAGGTGGCTGATTTCTGCACCAGCCAGTCGGGCGAGATCGGCTGCAGCGCGCCGCTGGCCTGGCCCAGGCTGATCCAGTGGCCGCAGCGCGCCAGGGCCGCAAAGTTCTCGTCGCGCGCGGCTTCGCCCAGGCCGTCGACGATGACCTGTGCGCCTGCTGGCCATTGCTGGCGCACGGCGTCGGCAAAGCGGTAGTCGCGGCTGACGATGACGTGCTCGCAGCCGTGCTCGCGCGCGACGCGGGCTTTCTCTTCGCTCGAGACGGTGCCCAGCACGCGCGCACCGAGGCTGCGCGCCCAGGCGCAGAGCAACAGGCCCACACCGCCGGCGGCGGCGTGCACCAAGAGGCGCGTGCCGGCACGCACGTGGCCGAGGTCACGCAGCAAGTAGTCGGCGGTGATGCCCTTGAGCAGCACGGCCGCGGCGGTGGCGTCTTCCACCGCCGCGGGCAGGCGCACCGTCCATGCAGAGGGCACGCTGCGCACGCTGCAGTAGGCGCCGGGCTGCGGGCCGATGTAGGCCACGCGGTCGCCGGGCAGAAAGCCGTGCACACCTTCGCCGACATCGAGCACGCTGCCGGTGGCTTCCATGCCCGGCGTGCCGCCGGGGGCCAGCATCGGCGGGATCCAGCCGCGGCGCAAATAGACGTCGAGGTAGTTCACGCCGATGGCGCGCTGGCGAATGCGCAGCTCGCCGGGGCCAGGCGCTGGCGCTTCACCGTCTTGCGGCTGCAACTGCTCGGCGCCGCCATACGCTGCCACCACGACGCGCCGGCTCGGCACGGGCAGAGCGCGCGGCAGCGTCGCGTGGCGGGCGCCAGGCACGCGCAAGTCGGCGCCAGCCGCGAGGTGGCGGCGCAGGTTGTCGAAGCCGGCTTCGTAAACGCCCTGGGCGACCACGTCGTGCAGTTCGCGCTCGCGGCCGGGCGGCGTGGCAAAGCTCGACTCCCAATGCCAGAAGGTGCGGCGGCCGTCGGTCACCGGCTTGAGCGTCACCGTGGCCACGTAGCGCAGCAAGGGCACGCTGGACTCGACGATGCAATAGGTGCTCTTGTGCTCGCGGTCGTCGAGCGTCAGCAGCTGCTCGCGGATGCGGTTGCCGTCCTTGAGGGTGAAGCTGCGGATGCAACCCACCAAGTCACTGCGCTCCTGGCCTTCGATGCGGCTGGCATCGACGACGGCATGCCACTGGTCGTGGC
>JANNGJ010000402.1:0-1622 GCA_031403815.1 Burkholderiales bacterium
TCATCATCAGCTCGCCGTGCGCCATGTTGATGACGCCCATCAGGCCGTAGGTGATGGCCAGGCCGAGCGCAACGAGCAGCAGGATGGAGCCCAGGCTAACGCCGGTGAAGATCACGCCCAGGCGCTCGCCCCAGGCGAGACGGCCTTCGATGGCGCGCAGCGCGACAGCCACGGCCGCTCGCACCTCAGGTTCAGTCTCAACGCTCTGGCGCTCAAGCAGCAGAGTCTTGGTGGCTGGCGTGCCACTGGCGCCCAGGGCCTTAGCGGCCTGCAAGCGCTTGGCTTTGTCCGCACTGCCGAGCAGCATGGCAAAGCGAATCTGCTCGAGCGCCAGCTTGATGCTCGGCACGGTCTCAGCGCTGATCGCCCTTTCGATCAATGGCAACTTGGCCTCGTCGGGTTCGCCCTTCAGCGTCTTGGCCGCCTCGGCGCGCACTTTGGCGTCGGGCGAGAACAACTTGATCGACGCCAGCGCAGCGTCGAGCTCTCCGCGCATCTGGTTGTTGTTGATGACGTCTTCTGCCGCGGCCGGCAGGGGCAGCTCGCCGCCGCTGACCGGGTCGAAAGCCTTGCCATCGCGCACGACATAGACGGCGGTGTCGCTGAACTTGACGGCGTCGTCGGACAAGGCCTGGATCAGCGCCACCGTCTTCTCGTCGGCGCCAGTGATCACGTCGTTCAGTGCGGCAATTCGCGTCTCGGCCTCGCCAACGGCTAGCGCACGCGCCTGTTGCGGCGTCAAGGCCGCAGCAGGCGCAGACAGCAGCGCGGCTGCAATCAGTGAAAGCAGCCAGCGCACGGACTTACTTCTTGGCGCTCACGACCGGCTCATCCTTCTTGCCCTTGTTCTCGGGAATGAACGGGCTCCAGGGCTGGGCCTTGACCGGGCCGGGCGTCTTCCAGACCACGTTGAACTGCCCGTCGGCCTTGATCTCGCCGATGAACACGCTCTTGTGCAGGTGGTGGTTCTTCTCGTCCATCTTCGAGGTGATGCCACTCGGCGCGGTGAAAGTCTGGCCGGCCATGGCCGCGATCACCTTGTCGGTGTCGGTGGTGCCAGCCTTCTTGACGGCAGCAGCCCACATCTGGAAGCCGATGTAGGTTGCTTCCATCGGGTCGTTCGTCAGCGGCTTGTCCTTGTGGCCGGCGATGCCCTTGGCCTTGGCGTAGTCGCTCCACTTCTTGATGAACTCGGTGTTCGCCGGGGACTTGATGGACTGGAAGTAGTTCCAGGCGGCCAAGTGGCCGACGAGCGGCTTGGTGTCCACACCGCGCAGCTCTTCTTCACCGACGGAGAAGGCCACGACGGGCACGTCCTTGGCCTTCAGGCCGGCGTTGCCGAGTTCCTTGTAGAAGGGCACGTTGGAGTCGCCATTGATGGTCGAGACCACCGCGGTCTTGCCACCGGCCGAGAACTTCTTGATGTCGGCGACGATGGTCTGGTAGTCACTGTGGCCGAAAGGCGTGTACTTCTCGTCGATGTCGGAGTCCTTCACGCCCTTGCTCTTCAAGAAGGCTCGCAGGATCTTGTTCGTCGTGCGCGGGTAGACGTAGTCGGTGCCCAGCAGCACCCAGCGCTTGGCGCCGCCACCCGCCTTGCTCATCAGGTACTCGACCGCAGG
>JANNGJ010000403.1:0-24620 GCA_031403815.1 Burkholderiales bacterium
GATCTACCGCCGCTTCCTGCGTTGGGCCGCAGGTGATCGGAGCGCGCGCAGCCTGACGCGCCGCAATTCCATGACGTCGCCCTATCTTTGGATGCTGTGCTCGTTGTCCGTGGTGCCCGCAGTGCTTTGGTACGACAGCACGCCGATCCAGGCTGGATTCATCTTTCTGTTCGGGGCCACCTACGTCTTTCTTTACTGGCGCATCGTGCGCTTCAAGGCCCCGCGCTGGCTGGTCTTCCGGCAGTCGAAGTAGCGCTCAGGGATAATCTTGCGGTGATTACCGAAACCCCCGACGCCCCGACCGAAGCTGCTGCCGCCCCCGCGCCGGCCCGTTTCGACACCCTTGCCCTCGACCCGAAGCTGCTGCGTGCAGTGGCGGAGTCTGGCTACACGGCCATGACGCCGATCCAGGCCAAGGCGATCCCCATCGTGCTCGAGGGTCGCGACGTGATGGGCGCGGCCCAGACCGGCACCGGCAAGACGGCGGCCTTCACGCTGCCTCTGCTGCAGAAGATGTTGAGGCACGAGAACGCCAGCATGTCGCCGGCGCGCCACCCGGTGCGCGCCCTGGTGTTGGCGCCAACGCGCGAACTGGCCGACCAGGTGGCCAACAACGTCAAGACCTACGCCAAACACACCCAGTTGCGCTCGACAGTCGTCTTCGGCGGCATCGACATGAAGCCGCAGACCCTCGTGCTCAAGGGCGGCGTCGAGGTGCTGATTGCCACGCCGGGTCGCCTGCTCGATCACATCGAGGGCAAGAACTGCGTCTTGAATCAGGTCGAGTACGTGGTGTTGGACGAGGCCGACCGCATGCTCGACATCGGCTTCTTGCCCGACCTGCAGCGCATCCTGTCCTACCTGCCCAAGGAGCGCCAGACGCTGCTGTTTTCGGCCACGTTCTCGCCTGAAATCCGCAAGCTGGCCAACAGCTACCTGCAAGACCCGGTGCTGGTGGAAGTGGCGCGGCCGAATGCCACCGCCACCAATGTCGAGCAGCGCTTTTACAGCGTTGCCGACGACGACAAGCGCGCGGTGGTGCGCCAGTTGCTCAAGACGCGCGAACTAACCCAGGCGCTGATCTTCGTCAACTCCAAACTCGGCGCTGCGCGGCTGGCGCGTTCCTTCGAGCGCGACGGTTTGAAAACGCAGGCCCTGCACGGGGACAAGAGCCAGGACGAGCGCCTGAAAGCGCTGGCCGCGTTCAAGGCGGGCGAGGTGGATTTGCTGGTGGCGACCGATGTCGCCGCGCGCGGCCTCGACATCGCCGACCTGCCGGCCGTGTTCAATTTCGACGTGCCTTTCAACGCCGAAGATTACGTCCACCGCATCGGCCGCACCGGCCGTGCGGGCGCTTCCGGCCTGGCCGTCACCCTGGTCTCGCGCGACGACGCACGCCTGGTGTCGGACATCGAGAAACTGATCAAGAAGAAGATCGAGCTCGAGCCTTTCGAGATCGAGGACGACCGCCCGCGCCGACCTCGCCCCCGCGCCGACGTGGAGCCGGAAGCGCGTGAGGAGCGCGCCGCGCCAGTGGCGCCGCCACGCAGCTTCGAGCGCCGCCCGCCAGCAGCCTCGGCCGATCCGTTCTTTGACCGCCCCTACGAATCGACTGGCAACGCCGCGGCAACGCCCAGTTGGGAGCCGGCAGCGAAGGTTGGCGCCACGCCGGCCCGCGGTTTGTCACCCAGCCTCAAGCCCAAGCGCAAGGTCGCTGCATTGCTGGGCGGCGCCAAGGTTTGAGTCAGCGCGTGGCCGTGCCGCATCGCGGCTGAGCACCTGCCCGGCGCAGAACGCCAGCCGTCAACGCGCCAGCCAGAGAAACACCGCGGGCAGGTGCTTGTTCTCCAGGCGTGCTGGCACGGCGCGCCATTGCGCCACGCTGCGGGTCATGCACCAGCCCCCTGGCAAGGTGAGGCCGCATGCAACAGACAGTTGGGTGTCGGGCTGCAAGGCCTCGAGCAGTGCGGCCATCAGCGGCATGTTCCGGTAGGGCGTCTCGATCGCAATCTGCGTTTGACGTTCACGTTGCGAGCGCTGCTGCAGGGACTGGATGCGGGTTTTGCGCTCGGCCGCGTCGGTTGGCAGGTAGCCGACAAAGGCAAAACTCTGGCCGTTGAGCCCGCTGGCGGCCAGCGCAAGCAGCAATGAGCTGGGGCCGGCGAGCGGGCACACCGTGACACCGAGTCGGTGCGCGCTGGCCACCAGCGCGGCACCCGGATCGGCCACGGCGGGCAGGCCGGCCTCGCTGATCAGCCCGATGTCGTGTCCGGCCAGCGCGGGCGCCAGCAGTGCATCCAGCAACGCCGGGCCAGGCGCAGGGTGCCCCCCCTTCGATGGGCGCGGCAGTTCACGGATGTCGATTTCCTGCAGCGGCCGGGTCAAGGGCGTGATCATCGCGACGCGCTTGAGGAAGGCGCGGGTCGTCTTCGCGTCCTCGGCGACCCAGTGGGACAGGCGCGCCGCTAGGGCCAGCACGCCCGCAGGCAGCACAGCATCGATGGGCGGCGCTTGCGGTGCACCCAGGTCCAGGGTGTTGGGCACCAGAAACAAGTGGCCGAGGGTCGCATCGCCCGTCATCGCGGCGCCAGGGGCTCCAGGCCGGCTTCGCGCAGCAAGGTGCAGGTGCGGATCAGGGGCAGGCCGATCAGGGCGGTCGGGTCGTCCGATTCGATCGCCGCCAGGAGTGCAATACCCAAGCCTTCGCTCTTGGCACTACCGGCGCAGTCGTAGGGCTGTTCGGTGCGCAGGTAGTGCTCGATCTCGGCGTCGCTGAGCGTTCTGAATGTCACTGCCACGGGCGCCAGCAGGCCGCGCGCAAACCCGAGATCGCGCCGAACCACGCTGACGGCAGTGTGGAAAACGACGCGCCGGCCGCTCATTGCGCGCAATTGCGCGACGGCTCTTTCATGGGTGTGCGGCTTGCCGACAGGTGAACCGTCGAGCTCGGCCACCTGGTCGGAGCCGATGACGACCGCATCGCGGTGGCGCTCGGCGACTGCTTCGGCCTTGGCCCGCGCCAGGCGCTCGGCCAAGTCGACCGGCGCGACGCCAGGCGCCGGCGTTTCATCCACCCCTGGGGCGACCACCTCGAAGGGCAGGCCGAGCCGGGCCAACAACTCGCGGCGATAGCGCGAAGTGGAAGCCAAGATCAGGCGCGGCGTGGCAGGCATTCGACGTATTCTCACATCGCAACGGGCTGCGACATCTGTCAGCGCTGACCGTAAACTGGCGCCATGAATGCGCGTCAGCCAAATCCTCGCAAGCTCGATGTCGCCGCCGCCGCCGCCGATGGCCTGCTGGTTCACGGCGACTGGCCGCTTGCGGGTTTCAAGCGAATGGCTGACGGCGTGAATCAGGACGGCGACGTGCACTGGTCTGTGCGCGGGGAGTCGCGTGCAGGCGCTGGTCGCGAGCCCGAGATCTGGTTGCACTTGACCGCCCGCGCGCGGGTTTGGCGCGACTGCCAGCGCTGCCTGGAGCCAGTGCCGCTCGACCTGGACCTTGGGCGCTCCCTGCGCTTTGTTGCCGACGAGGCCACCGCCGAGGCCCTCGATGCCGACAGCGAAGACGACGTGCTGGCGCTGCCGCGCAGCCTGGACCTGCATGACCTGGTCGAGGATGAGCTGTTGCTGGCCCTGCCGATCGTGCCGGTGCACGCGGCTTGCCCACGCCAGCTCCCGCCCTCGGCGGGCAACTTGATCGAAGCGACCGAGGCTGCGCCGGCCAAGAACCCGTTTGCAGTGCTCAGCGCCCTCAAACGCGATCCGGGTCGAGGCCAGCCGAGCTGAGCCGCGGTCACAGACCCGCGGCCGCCACGCTGCGTCTGCTACACTCTGCGGCTTTTCGCGCTGGCTTGGCGTCTGCCCAAGCTGCGCTGCCCGGCCCGCCCAGCTTGTCGTCCCTGCCGGGCCCCGCCTCAGGAGAATCTCATGGCCGTCCAGCAAAACAAGAAATCGCCTTCCAAACGCGGCATGCACCGTGCGCACAACGCGTTGACCACCCCGGGCACGGCGATCGAGCCGACCACCGGCGAAAACCACTTGCGTCACCACATCAGCCCGACGGGCTTTTATCGTGGCCGCAAGGTGCTCAAGACCAAGGCCGACGCCTGAACGGTGCTTGCTGCACAGGCCACGCTGCGGGCCGCTGTGGCCCTTTGGCCTGACGCCTGGTCCGCACGATGGGCGGTGTGAACACCCAGAATTCCCCGCTGCCGCCGCTGAGCCGGGTGCGTGTGGCTGTGGATTGCATGGGCGGGGACCACGGGGTTGACGTCACGCTGCCTGCGTGCCAGGCTTTCCTCGACAAGCATCCCCAAGCCGAACTGATCCTCGTCGGCACGGCAGCGTCCTTGGCGCCAGCGGCCAGCTGGCCGCGCACCAAGTGCGTGGCCGCGACCGAAGTTGTGGCCATGGACGACGCCATCGAGGTCGCCTTGCGCCGCAAGAAGGATTCTTCGATGCGCGTGGCCATCGAGCAATTGAAACCGGCGGATGACGGCGCCGAGCCCACCGCCCATGTTTGTGTGTCGGCGGGCAACACCGGCGCCCTGATGGCGGTGGCGCGCTATGTGCTCAAGACGCTGGAGGGCATCGACCGGCCGGCCATTGCGACTGTCCTGCCCAACCGGCGTGATGGCTACACCACGGTGCTCGATCTCGGCGCGAATGTCGATTGCACGCCCGAGCAATTGTTCCAGTTCGCGGTCATGGGCAGTGCCCTGGTGTCCGCGGTCGATGGCAAAGACGCGCCCAGCGTGGGCTTGCTCAACATCGGTGAAGAGGCCATCAAGGGCAGCGAGACCATCAAGCGCGCCGGTGAGTTGCTGCGCGCCGCTGCGGCAGTTGGCCAGCTCAACTTCCATGGCAACGTCGAAGGCAACGACATTTTCAAGGGCACGACCGACATCGTTGTATGCGATGGCTTTGTCGGCAATGTGGTGCTCAAGGCCGCCGAAGGCATGGCGTCGATGTTGAGCGAGTTCATTCGCCAGGAGTTCACGCGCAATGTCTTCACCAAACTGGCGGCGCTGGTTGCCATGCCTGTGCTGAAGCACTTCAAGCAACGCGTTGACCACCGGCGCTACAACGGCGCTGCGCTGCTGGGCCTGCGTGGCCTGGTCTTCAAGAGCCACGGTTCAGCCGATGCCTTCGCCTTCGAGCAGGCCCTGGCACGCGCTTATGATGCCGCACGCAACCGCCTGTTGGACCGCGTGCACGACCGCATCCTTGAAACGCTGCAAGCCCTGCCGACGCAAGACCTTGTGTCGCAAGCCTCATGACCGCGGCGTTGCCAGACGCTGTGCTGCGTTACTCTCGTATCACCGGCACGGGCAGTCACTTGCCCGCGCAGCGCTTGAGCAACGCCGATCTGGCGCGCCGGCTCGCCGCGCAGGGTGTCGAGACCTCGGACGCCTGGATCGTCGAGCGCACCGGCATCCGGGCGCGCCACTTTGCCGCCGACGGCGTCGTCTGCAGTGACCTGGCCTTGGCCGCAGCGACCGCTGCATTGGTGGCCGCGGGGCGCAACGCGGCCGATATCGACCTGATCATTGTTGCCACCTCGACGCCCGACATGGTGTTCCCGTCGACGGCCTGCATCGTGCAACAAAAACTTGGCGTGCACGGCTGTGCGGCTTTCGACATCCAGGCGGTGTGCTCGGGCTTTGTCTATGCGCTGACGATGGCCGACGCGCTGATCCGCACCGGCAGCGCCAAGTGCGCCCTGGTGATCGGCGCCGAGGTTTTCTCGCGCATCCTCGATTTCCAGGACCGCACCACCTGCGTACTGTTTGGTGACGGGGCAGGGGCCGTGGTGCTGGAAGCCAGCAAGGAGCCCGGCCTGCTGGCCACCGAGTTGCATGCCGACGGTCGCCATGTTGGCATCCTTTGCGTGCCGGGCACGGTGTCCGGTGGCAAGGTGCTGGGCGATCCCTTGCTCAAGATGGACGGGCCGGCTGTGTTCAAGCTGGCCGTGGGCGTGCTCGAAGACGCTGCACGTGCGGTGCTGGCCAAGGCTGGTAAGGCCGAGGCTGACATCGACTTCTTGATCCCGCACCAGGCCAACATCCGCATCATGCAAAGCACGGCCAGGAAGCTCAAGCTCGCAGCCGACAAGCTGGTCGTCACGGTGGATGAACACGGCAACACCTCGGCGGCGTCGATCCCGCTGGCGCTGGATGTGGCAGTGCGCGACGGCCGCATCCAGCGCGGCCATACGCTCTTGCTGGAGGGCGTGGGCGGCGGCTTCACCTGGGGTGCGGTCCTGCTCGAGTTCTGACCCAACAAGACCCGCCATGACTTCGTTTGCCTTCATCTTCCCGGGCCAGGGCTCGCAGGCCGTTGGCATGCTCGACGCCTGGGGTGACCACCCGGCCGTGCACGATACCTTGGTCGAGGCTTCGGCCGCCCTGGGCGAAGACGTGGCGCGCCTGATCCGCGAAGGGCCGAAAGAAGCGTTGGACCTGACAACGAACACGCAGCCGGTGATGCTCGCTGCGGGTATCGCCTGCTACCGGGCGTGGCGCCACGAAGGCGGCGCCGAGCCTGCGGCGGTGGCCGGCCACTCCTTGGGTGAATACACCGCGCTGGTCGCGGTCGGCGCGTTGACGCTGGCCGATGCGCTGCCGCTGGTGCGCTTTCGCGCAGTGGCCATGCAGGAGGCAGTTCCGGTCGGCATGGGAGCGATGGCCGCCATCCTCGGGCTTGACGCGCAGGCCGTTGTCGACGGGTGTGCTGAGGCCGCGACGGCCAGTGGCGAAGTTGTCGAGGCAGTCAATTTCAATGACCCCAAGCAGACCGTGATCGCCGGCAGCAAGGCCGGTGTGGACAAGGGCTGCGAGGTCTTGAAGGCCAGGGGTGCCAAACGGGCGCTGCTCTTGTCGGTCTCGGCACCGTTCCATTCCAGCCTGATGAAACCGGCGGCCGAACGCTTGCGCGATCGCCTGGCCAGCGTGACATTCACGACGCCGCGGCTGCCACTTGTCAACAACATCGATGTCGCTGCCGTGAGTGAGCCCGCGGGGATTCGCGATGCGCTGTATCGGCAGGCGTTCGGCGCAGTGCGCTGGGTCGAGGTGGTGCAGGCCCTGCGTGGGCGCGGGCTGTCGCATGTGATTGAGTGTGGGCCGGGCAAGGTGCTGGCCGGCATGGTCAAGCGCATCGATGCCGAAGCGATCAGCGCCAGCCTCTTCGACCCGGCGACTTTGGCCGACGTGCGGCGGTTGCTGTCATGAGTGATGCCTTCAAGGGGCAGGTCGCGCTCGTCACCGGGGCCACGCGCGGCATTGGCCGGGCGATTGCGGCGTCACTGGCTGCGCAAGGTGTCAAAGTCATTGGCACGGCCACGGGTCAGGCCGGGGCCGCGGCCATCGAAGCAGCCCTGGGGCCGTTCGGGGGCCGTGGCACCGTGCTCGACGTGACCGACGGCGAGGCCCTGCAGGCGGCCGTGGATGCCATCGTGACCGGGGAGGGCGGCCTGCACATCCTCGTCAACAACGCCGGCATCACGCGCGACACACTGGCCATGCGGATGAAAGATGCCGACTGGGACGCCGTGCTCGACACCAACTTGAAGGCCGTCTTTTGCGCCAGCCGCGCCGTGATGCGGGTGATGATGAAGCAGCGCTACGGCCGCATCGTCAACATCACCTCCGTTGTCGGCGCTTGCGGTAATGCGGGCCAGGCCAACTATGCGGCGGCCAAGGCTGGCGTGGCCGGCATGACGCGCGCGCTGGCTCGGGAAGTCGGCAGCCGCGGCATCACGGTGAACTGCGTCGCCCCGGGCTTCATCGCCACCGACATGACGGATGGTTTGGCCGAAGCCCAGAAGGCGGCCCTGCTGGGCCAGATTCCGGTCGGCCGCCTGGGAACGCCCCAGGAGATCGCCGATGCGGTACTGTTCCTGGCGTCGCCGACGGCGGGTTACATCACTGGCAGCGAGCTGCATGTCAATGGCGGGATGTACATGAACTAGCCCGGGGGCCCGCCGGGCATGGCGAGTGATCGGGGGCTGTTCCCTGTCGCCGCTTAGAATTCGGGCCGTTTTGCGTACCCACTCCTGGAGGAGTCAATGAGCGATATCGAAGCACGTGTCAAGAAAATCATCGCCGAGCAACTCGGCGTTCCCGAGGCCGACGTCACCAACGAGAAGGCATTCGTTGCCGACCTCGGCGCCGACTCGCTCGACACGGTGGAACTGGTGATGGCCCTCGAAGACGAGTTCGCCATCGAGATTCCGGACGAAGAAGCCGAGAAGATCACCACGGTGCAGTTGGCCGTCGACTACGCCGTCGGCCATCAAAAAGCCTGACCTGACGGCATGAGTCGTCGCAGGGTCGTCGTCACCGGCCTCGGGCTGATCAGCCCGGTGGGCAACAGCGTCGCCGAAGGCTGGGACAACCTGGTCGCGGGCCGCTCGGGGATCGCCAACGTCACCAAGTTCGACGCGTCGGCGCTGTCCTGCCGGATTGCCGGCGAGGTGAAGGGGTTCAAGGTCGAGGAGTACTTCCCGGCCAAGGACGCCCGGCACATGGACACCTTCATCCACTTCGGGATGGCGGCATCGATCCAGGCCGTCAAAGACGCAGGGCTGACCACGGGTGACAGCCTGACGGAAGACCAGGCCGAGCGCATCGGCGTGATGGTCGGCTCCGGCATCGGCGGCCTGCCGATGATCGAAGCGACGCAGAAGGAGTACAGCGAGCGCGGCCCGCGCCGCATCTCGCCTTTCTTCGTGCCGGCCTCGATCATCAACATGATTTCCGGTCATGTCTCGATCCTGTACGGCTTCAAGGGCCCGAACCTGGCCATCGTTACGGCCTGCACGACAGGCTTGCATTGCATCGGGCAGGCCGGGCGGATGATCGAGTACGGCGACGCCGACGTGATGATTGCCGGCGGGGCCGAGAGCACCGTGTCACCGTTGGGCCTCGGTGGGTTTGCCGCGGCCCGCGCGCTCTCGACCCGCAACGAGGACCCAACCACGGCGTCTCGGCCCTGGGACAAGGACCGCGACGGCTTCGTGCTCGGTGAAGGCGGCGGCGTGCTGGTGCTTGAAGAGTTCGAACACGCGAAGCAGCGCGGCGCAAAGATCTACGCTGAACTGGCCGGCTTCGGCATGGGCGCCGATGCGTTCCACATGACTGCCCCCAACGTCGACGGCCCCAAGCGCAGCATGCGCGCGGCGCTGCGCAACGCCGGCATCAATGCCGACGCGGTGCAGTACCTGAACGCGCATGGGACGTCGACGCCCTTGGGCGACCTGAACGAATCCAACGCGATCAAGCTGGCCTTCGGCGAGCACGCCAGCCAGCTGGTCGTCAACTCGACCAAGTCGATGACGGGCCACCTGCTCGGTGGCGCCGGCGGCATCGAATCGGTGTTCACGGTGCTGGCGCTGCACCACCAGGTCAGCCCGCCCACCATCAACATCTTCAACCAGGACCCAGCCTGCGACCTGGACTATTGCGCCAACACGGCGCGCGACATGAAGATCGACGTGGCAGTGAAGAACAACTTCGGCTTCGGCGGCACCAACGGCACGCTGGTGTTCCGGCGCGCCTGAGCGGCGCTGCGCCCGCCCCTCTACGCCATGCACGCAGCACCGCCGGTGCGCATTCCCGTCGTGACAGACGCGTTCGGACAAGGGTTCGCCTTGGCGTGCGTCTGCATGGCGGCTGTCAGCTTGCTGGCATGGGCGCTGTCCTGGAGTGCGGCAAGTACTTGGCTCAGCCGCTTCGCGGTGGTGTGGGTCGTTGCGACCACCGCGGCATTGGGCTGGTTCTTGCTGCGCCGACGCACTGGTGCTGCCGGCCTGTTGACCTGGGACGGCGCCGCCTGGCAGTGGGTGCCCGCGGCGGGTGTCTCGCGCCAGGGGACGGTCCAGGTCATGATTGACCTCGGCCCGTGGCTGCTGTTGCGCTTCAGTCCGAGCGTCGCGCCGGTCGCCAGTGTCTGGTTGGCGATCTCGTGTCGTGCAGCGGTCGGGCAGTGGCCCGCCTGGCGCGCGGCGCTCTTTGCGCCCAGACCCGCGAATGCATCGTCTGCGATCACCGGGCCAGCATGACACCTGACACCGAGCCGGACGCCTTGTTGGTCGAGCGCACCAAGCGCGGCGACGTCAAGGCCTTCGAGATGCTGGTCGTCAAGTACCAGCGCCGCATCGAGCGCCTGATAGGTCGCATGGTGCGTGACGTTGACTTGGTGCCAGACATTGCCCAGGAGACCTTCATCCGCGCCTACCGGGCCCTGCCACAGTTTCGTGGCGAGAGCGCCTTCTACACCTGGCTGTACCGGATTGCTGTCAATACGGCCAAGAAAGCGCTGGTCGACCTCAAGCGCGATCCCCTTGTGACGCAGGCGGCCCATACAAACCACGACGACGGCGACGAAACTTCGCGCGCTGAGAACGAACTAAGCGACGGCGAGACGCCCGAGTCTTTGCTGGCCAGCAAGCAAGTGGCGGCAGAGGTCAACGCAGCGATGGGCGCCCTGAGCGAAGATTTGCGCCAGGCCATCGTGCTGCGCGAGATCGAAGGTTTGAGTTACGAAGAGATATCGACCGTGATGAACTGCCCGATCGGCACGGTCCGGTCACGGATTTTTCGAGCCCGTGAATCGATTGCAGTTCGGTTGCGCCCCTTGCTGGGCACGCGCGATGACGAGCGTTGGTAGGGGCAGTGAACCTTGGAGTGCAATGACATGAACCGTGATGAGTCGATTGATCGACGCAACCAACAAGAAGCGCTGTCCAGCCTGGTCGACGGTGAGGCCGGTGACCTCGATCTGGCCTGCCGTGCCTGGCGCGACGACGCTGGCGCGCGCGCCGATTGGCACGCCTACCATGTGATTGGCGAGGCGATGCGCAGCGACGATGTGCGCGTCAACGCGCGCCATGACGCCGCTTTCCTCGGTCGATTGCGTGAACGCCTGGCTACAGAAGCGGTCGTACTCGCGCCGACCACCCCTCCAGCGGCGCCTCGAGCGGCCTGGCGGCACGCCTGGGTGGCGCCCATGGCTGTCGCTGCGGGCTTTGTGGCTGTGGCCGGGGTATTGGTGGTGACCCGGGTGGCAGCGCCCGAGGGTGCTTTGCCTGAGCGGTCGGCGTCCCTGATCGACCCTGCAAGCGCTCGGCCGCAAGCTGGCGCTCAAGGTTTGGCAGTGAGCGGCGCGCCTCCGGGGCCCATCGCGGCAGGCATGAGCGGCCGGCTGGTCCGCAGTGCCGAGCTCGATCGCTATCTGGCCGCACACCAGCAGTACAGCCCCACTTCGGTGCTGGCTGTGCCGGGCGGTGCGGTGCTCAAGGCGGCTGCCGTCGCACCGGGGCGCTGAGTGCCGGCATTGATGCAAGCTGCGCCGGGCTGCCATCGCTGGCGGGTTGCGTTGGTGGCCTTCTTCGGGGCCCTCGCACCCGTGCTCGCGCTTGCCGGCGCGGCCAGTGCGCCGGCTGCCGCGTCGGGGTTTGGTCCCGATGCGCGTGCGTGGTTGCAGCGCATCCACACGGCCGCCCGGCAACGCAACTACCAGGGCACCCTGGTGGTGAGCGCCGACGGCCAGATGTCGAGCCTGCGCATGGCGCACTTCTGCGAAGGCCAACAGTGCTTCGAGCGCGTCGACATGCTCGACGGCCAGCCCCAGCGCATCTACCGCCACAACGAACAAGTGCTCACGCTCTGGCCCGCGGCCAAGCTTGCGCGTTTTGAGCAGCGCGACCCGGTGGCGTTGTTTCCGGCTGTGCTGAGTGGCAGTGAGGAGCAGTTGTTCGATCGCTACGACATGATCGCGCAGGGCGGTGAGCGCGTCGCGGGGCTCGATGCGGCGGTGTTCCTGCTGCGCCCGCGTGATGGCCATCGTTTCGCTCAGCGCCTGTGGGCCGACCAGAATTCGGGCCTGCTGCTGCGGGCCGACGTCCTGTCCGCCGACGGCCGGGTGCTGGAGACGGCAGCCTTTACCGAAGTCACCATTGGCATCAAGCCCGCGCCAGATTCGGTGACGGCGCCGATGAAGAAGCTCGACGGCTACCGGGTGGTTCGAACCGCGCCGCAGCGCACTGGGCTGGAGGCCGAAGGTTGGCGCCTGGCGATCCCGGTGGCCGGCTTCAAGCAAGTGAGCTGCGTCAAGAGAAGCCTCAAGGCGGCTGGCGATGCGCCGGCTTCGGCTTCGGCGTCGGGTTCTGCCGACGTGCTGCAGACCATCTTTTCCGATGGATTGACGCATGTGTCGGTGTTCGTCGAACCCCTGCATGTCGACCGACATCGGGCGGGCATGGGCGCCTTCGGTGCGACCCACACCTTGATGCAACCTCTGGGCTCGTTTTGGATCACTGTCGTGGGCGACGTGCCAATGACGACGCTCAAACAGTTCGCCGACGCCCTGGTGCGTCGTTGACCATTCTTTCTGACCGCTGTTGAATGCCAAAACCATGAACCACTCCTTGATTGCCTGGCCCCTCTTCCCACGTCGCCTGGTCGGCCTGGGCCTGCTGGCGTTGGCCCTGACCGCCTTTGGCGTGCCCCAGCCTGCGCAGGCGCAAGCGCGCGAGTTGCCCGACTTCACGGAACTGGTTGAGCGGGTCGGCCCGGCGGTGGTAAACATCCGCACCGCCGAGCGTGGCCGTGCCAGCGCCCAGGCCGGCGGCGGCGAAGTTGACGAGCAGATGCGCGAGTTCTTTCGGCGCTTCGGCATTCCGATGCCCAACAACCCGTCGCCGCAGACGCCGCGCCGCGGCGCACCGCGCGAAGACGATAACGAACCCCAGCAACGCGGCGTGGGCTCGGGTTTTGTGCTCACGGCCGATGGCTTCGTGATGACCAATGCGCACGTGGTTGACGGTGCCGACGAAGTCATCGTCACGCTCAATGACAAGCGCGAGTTCAAGGCCCGCATCATCGGTGCCGACAAGCGCACCGACGTGGCCGTGGTCAAGATTGAGGCCAGCGGCCTGCCGACCGTGAAGATCGGCGATGTCAACCTGGTCAAGGTGGGGGCCTGGGTGATCGCCATCGGCTCGCCTTTCAACCTGGAGAACACCGTCACCGCCGGCATCGTCAGCGCCAAGCAGCGCGACACGGGCGAGTTCCTGCCGCTTTTCCAGACCGACGTGGCCATCAACCCGGGCAACTCCGGCGGGCCCTTGATCAACATGCGCGGCGAAGTGGTGGGCATCAACTCGCAGATCTACAGCCGCTCGGGCGGCTATATGGGTATTTCGTTTGCGATCCCGATCGACGAGGCGATCCGCGTATCGGATCAACTGCGCGCCACGGGCCGCGTGATTCGCGGTCGCATCGGCGTGACCATTGCGCCGGTGACCAAGGAGGTCGCCGAGTCGATCGGCCTCGGCAAGCCGGTGGGCGCGCTGGTGCAGGGCGTTGAGAGCGGGGGGCCGGCCGACAAGGCGGGTATCGAGGCCGGCGACATCATCACCAAGGTGGATGGCAAGCCGATCGAGAAGTCGGGTGACTTGCCGCGCATCGTCGGCGCCACCAAGCCGGGCGCCAAGGCCACGTTGCAACTGTTCCGGCGCGGCGCAACCCGGGATGTCGCCGTCACCGTGGTTGAGTTCGAGCCCGAGAAGCCGCGCCGTGTCGCCCAGAGTTCAGAGCAGCCGGCCCAACCCAAGACGGCCATCGGCCTGGCGGTTTCTGACCTGACCGAGGCGCAGAAACGCGAGCTCAAGCTGCGCGGTGGCGTGCGCGTCGAGAGTGCCGAAGGTGCTGCTGCGCGCGCGGGCCTGCGCGAGGGCGACGTGATCGTCACGCTCGACAACACCGAGATCAGCGATGCCAAGCAGTTCAATGCCTTGGTCGCCAAACTCGACAAGACACGCCAGGCCAGTGTGATGGTGCGACGCGGTGAGTGGACCAACTACCTCATCATTCGACCGGCAGCCCGGTGATCGCGGGCGTCAAGCGCAACGGGCCAGACGCGCGGGATCATTTCGCATCGCGACATTCGCGGTAGGCCCCAAAATGGACAAAAAGTGAGCGTACGCTCACTCCATTTTCTTGACGCCTCGATTGCCAGCCGCGACGCCTATAATCGGCACCTGAAACACGCACTTTCCCGGCGCCGGGGAAGCGGAGTGAAGGCGCGCTAATCTGTCCCCAGTGAGTCCACAGGCAATTGTGGATAAGCTGTTGATAGATTTTCATGTTGGTACCCTGCAACGACGAAATATCTAGAGTTGGCGCGGGTTTCAGCGGGGTGGCTGTGGCTAGAATGAAGGCCCAACAAGCAGTTGCCATACGTTTTGTTGGAAGGCGCGTCAGAGTTTTGACGCGCCTTTTTTTATGCACTTTGCACGCCTGCGAACGCTGCACGCGGTGCTCTCTTCGCGCTCGATGAATCACATCCGCAACTTCTCCATCATTGCCCACATCGACCACGGCAAGAGCACCTTGGCCGATCGACTGATCCAACGCTGTGGCGGCCTGTCGGACCGCGAGATGGAAGCCCAGGTGCTCGACTCGATGGACATCGAGCGCGAGCGCGGCATCACCATCAAGGCCCAGACCGCCGCGCTGGAGTACAAGGCGCGCGATGGTCAGGTCTATCAGCTCAATCTGATCGACACCCCCGGCCACGTCGACTTCAGCTACGAAGTCAGCCGCTCTCTGTCGGCCTGCGAGGGCGCGCTGCTGGTGGTCGATGCCAGTCAGGGCGTCGAGGCGCAAACGGTGGCCAATTGCTACACGGCGCTGGAACTGCACGTCGAGGTCGTGCCAGTGCTGAACAAGATGGACCTGCCACAGGCCGATCCTGAGGCGGCCAAGGCCGAGATCGAGGATGTGATCGGCATCGACGCCAGCCGCGCCATCCCCTGCTCGGCCAAGACCGGCGAGGGCATCGACGAGATTCTCGAGGCCGTGATCGAGCGCATGCCCCCGCCCAAGGGCAACCCTGCCGGCCCGCCGCGGGCCATGATCATCGACTCCTGGTTCGACAACTACGTCGGCGTGGTGATGCTGGTGCGGGTGGTTGATGGCTCCCTGGCCAAGGGTGAGCGCATCCGCATGATGGCCACCAACACGGTCTACGGCATCGAGCAGATGGGCGTGTTCACGCCCAACTCGGTGCCGCGCGAGATGCTGAAGGCTGGCGAGGTGGGTTTCGTGATCTGCGGCATCAAGGAGCTGCAAGCGGCCAAGGTCGGCGACACCCTGACCTTGGAGAAGAAACTTCCCAACAATGCTGGCCCTGCGGCTGAGGCGTTGCCTGGCTTCAAGGAGATCCAGCCCCAGGTCTTCGCCGGTCTGTACCCGACCGAGGCCAGCGAGTACGAGTCGCTGCGCGACGCGCTGGAAAAGTTGAAGCTCAACGACAGTTCACTGCGCTACGAGCCCGAAGTCAGCCAGGCGCTGGGTTTCGGCTTCCGCTGCGGTTTCCTGGGCCTGCTGCACATGGAGATCGTGCAAGAGCGGCTGGAGCGCGAGTTCGACCAGGACCTGATCACCACGGCGCCCTCCGTCGTCTATGAAGTCGTGCTCAACGACGACACCGTGCTGATGGTGGAAAACCCGAGCAAGATTCCGGACCCCGGCCGCATTCGCGAAATCCGCGAGCCCATCGTCACGGTGCAGCTCTACATGCCGCAGGACAGCGTTGGTCCGGTCATGACGCTGGCAAATATCAAACGTGGGCAGCAGATCAACATGGCCTACCACGGCCGCCAGGTACACCTGACCTACGAGATGCCGCTGGCCGAGATCGTGCTCGATTTCTTCGACAAGCTCAAAAGCGTCTCGCGTGGCTACGCCAGCATGGACTACGAGTTCAAGGAGTACCGGGCCGCCGACGTCGTCAAGGTCGATCTGCTGATCAACGGCGACCGCGTCGATGCCCTGTCGATCATCGTTCACCGGGCCCAGAGCCAGTACCGCGGGCGGGCCGTGGCGGCCAAGATGCGCGAACAGATTCCGCGCCAGATGTATGACGTGGCGATCCAGGCCGCCATTGGTGCCAACATCATCGCGCGTGAGAACATCAAGGCGCTGCGCAAGAACGTGCTGGCAAAATGCTACGGCGGTGACATCTCCCGCAAGAAGAAGCTGCTCGAAAAACAAAAGGCCGGCAAGAAACGCATGAAGCAGATCGGCGCCGTCGAGGTGCCGCAGGAAGCGTTTCTGGCCATTCTGCAAGTGGACGATTGATCGGCATGATGAGCGCACTCACCGGGTTGTTGTATGGCGCGCTGGTGGTCTATCTGGGCGGCTGGTTCCTCGGCCACTGGATCGGCAACTTCGCACTGCTGCTGCTGCTGTTGACCCTGGTCACGCTGGGCTACTGGCTGGCGGAACGCTTGATGTTCAAGCCCGCCCGCGACGCAGCAGCCGTGCGGCTGGAGGCAGAGCACACCGCCCGCCGCGCCGAGTTGGGCAAGCAAGGCATTGAGCGCATCGACAGCAACCTCGTCGAAGCGCGCGAGAAACTGCTGATGCAGCCCTGGTGGCTCGACTGGACGGCAGGTCTGTTTCCCGTCATCCTGGTCGTTTTCCTGCTGCGCTCCTTCCTGTTCGAGCCCTTCAAGATCCCGTCGGGTTCCATGATTCCGACCCTGTTGATCGGCGACCTGATTCTGGTCAACAAGTTCGAATACGGCGTGCGCCTGCCCGTTGTCAACCACAAGATCATCGCCAACAAGGATCCCTCGCGCGGCGATGTGGTGGTGTTCCGCTACCCGCCCGATCCGCGCATCGACTACATCAAGCGCGTGGTTGGGTTGCCGGGCGATGAAATCGCCTACTTGAACAAGACCTTGACCATCAACGGCAAGCGCATCGCGTCCGCGGCTTTGCCCGACTTCTACGACGAAGACAGCCGGCGCTACGCCCAGCACTTCAGCGAGAAGCTCGACGGCGCGGAGCACCGGATCCTGATTGACAAGGACCGCCCGGCCTTCATCCAGGGCGTGCAAAGTTTCCCGAACAACGCTGCCTGCCAGTACAGCGCGGAAGGCGTGACGTGCAAAGTGCCCGCCGGCCACTACTTCATGATGGGCGACAACCGCGACAATTCCGTCGACTCACGCTATTGGGGCTTCGTGCCGGACCGCAATCTGGTTGGACGGGCCTTCTTCGTCTGGATGAATTTCGGTAATCTCGGCCGCATCGGCAGCTTCAACTGACCTGTGCGAATGTCCTTCACCCCTGGAGATCGATCCATGCTTCGTGCCAGCCGTACCGTCCGCGCCGAGCGCGGTGTCACGTTGATCGGCCTGTTGCTGTGGGCCATCGTGGTGGCCTTCGTGGCCCTCATCATCGTCCGCGTGCTGCCCACCATCAACGAGTACTCGACCATCCTGCGAGCGGTTCAGACGATCGCCAAGGCGGATTCCGGCAATGTGGCGGCGGTGCGGGCGGCCTTCGAAAAGCAGAAGGAAGTCGAGTACTCGATCTCCAGCATTGGCGGCAAGGACTTGCAGGTGACCAAGGAGAACGACAAACTCGTGGTTCGCTTCGCCTACGACAAGGAAGTCGAGCTGTTCTCACCAGTTTTCTTGCTGATCAAGTACCGCGGCGAGGGCCGCTCCAACTAGTGGATGCGCGCCTGGATGCGCTGCAGCTGCGGCTCGGCCACCAATTCTCGCAGCAGCGGCTGCTGACCTGCGCGCTGACGCACCGCAGCGCCGGCGCTGATCACAACGAGCGCCTCGAATTCCTTGGCGACGCGGTGCTGCAGACAGCGGTCTCGGCCCTGCTGTACGAGCGTTTCGCCGGCTCTGACGAAGGCGACCTGACCCGCGTGCGGGCCCACCTGGTGCGCGAAGACAGCCTGCACCGTTTGGCGCTGGCGCTCGGCCTGCCCGAGGTGATGCGCCTGTCGGACGGTGAAGCCCGTGGTGGTGGCGCCCAGCGTCCGTCGATCCTGGCAGACGCGCTCGAGGCCTTGATCGGCGCCACCTTTCTCGACGGCGGTTTTGCGCCGGCGCAGGCCCTGGTTCAGCGACTGTTCGGCGAAACCATTGCCACCACCGAGGTCGATAGCTGGAGCAAGGACTCCAAGACCGAGCTACAAGAGTGGCTGCAGGCGCGCAAGCTGCCTGTGCCCAGCTACCGCATCGTCGCCACGCGCGGACAGGCGCACGCCCAGACCTTCGAGCTCGAATGCGCCGTGCCATCCCTCGGCTTGGCCGAGCATGGCGAGGGCAAGTCACGCCGGATCGCCGAGCAGGAGGCCGCGCGGCGCATGCTGGTGGCGCTCAAGGTCAATGACCACCCGGGCGGGCCGCTGCGCTCATGAACGATCTGCTGCCTGCCGATGCCGGCCGCCGCTGCGGCCTGGTCGCCATCGTCGGCCGCCCGAACGTCGGCAAGAGCACCCTGCTCAATGCCTTGGTCGGCCAGAAGGTCAGCATCACCTCTGACAAGGCGCAGACCACGCGGCACCGCATCACCGGCATCCGCAGCGTCGAGGCGACGCAGTTCGTGTTTGTCGATACGCCGGGCTTCCAAACCCGCCACGGCAATGCACTCAATCGCAACCTGAACCGTACGGTCAAGAGCGTGCTGTCGGATGTCGACGTCGTGCTGTTCGTCGTCGAGGCCGGCCGATTCAGCCTCGACGACGCCAAGGTCTTGGCATTGCTGCCCGCAGACAAACCGGTGCTGCTGATCGCCAACAAGCAGGATGAGGTGAAGCGCCGCGCCGACTTGATGCCCTGGATGGCGGCCATGCGCGAGCGTCGCGAATTCACCCAGTACGTACCGATGTCGGCCAAGAAGGCCGCCGACGTGCAACGTCTGTTCGGCATCGTCGCCCCCTACCTGCCCGAGCAAGCCTGGTTCTACGAAGAAGATGCACTCACCGACCGCAGCGAGCGCTTCCTGGCCAGCGAG
Source organism: Burkholderiales bacterium (assembly GCA_031403815.1). Lineage (GTDB taxonomy): Bacteria > Pseudomonadota > Gammaproteobacteria > Burkholderiales > Burkholderiaceae_C > CADEEN01. The sequence continues at coordinate 18,839 of JANNGJ010000403.1, forward strand.
CTGATCCGCGAAAAACTCTTTCGCCTGACGGGCGACGAGCTGCCCTACAGCTGCACGGTGGTGATCGACAAGTTCGAAGAGGAAGGCAATCTCAGGCGCATTGCCGCGACCATCGTCGTCGAACGCGACGCCCACAAGGGCATGGTCATCGGCGACGGTGGCGAGAAGCTCAAACGCATCGGCAGCGAAGCGCGCCAGGAGATGGAGCGCCTGTGGGAGGCGAAAGTATTCCTCGAGCTTTGGGTCAAGGTGCGCTCCGGCTGGGCCGACAGCGAGGAGCATTTGCGCAGCTACGGCTACGAGTGAGGGAGGGCAGCATGGCCTCGACATTCGACGAGTTTCTTCAGCAGGCGTGGGCCGACCACGCCGACCAATCCGAAGCGGTGGCCCAGCGCTTGCGTACCGGCACTCCTGCGCCCGAGACGCCGGGGCAACTCGCCGCGCTGGCGCGCTTTGTGGTCCACCTGTGTGGCGAACACCTCGGCGCATTCGACGATGGCCGCTGGCGCCTCGCGGCGCTGGCGGGCCATGCGCTGGCCGACGACATGGTGCGATCGACGCTGCGCGTTGGCCGCGCCAGCCTCACGCTGGCCGAGACCGGCGCCGCCAATTGGCGCGGCTTCAATACCGAAGAGCAGGTTCGCACCGAGGCCGCTGCTGCCGCCATCAGTCTCGGCCAGCACAACACCGAGCGCGCGCTCGCTCTGCTGCAAGCGGCGCGCCGGCGCGTGGCCGCGCTGCCAGATGCCAGCGCTGCCGTGCATCGTCCCCTGGGCATCGCCTGCCACAACATGGCATGGACCCTGCACGATCGGGGCAATGCACGCAGCGCCGAAGAAACCGCCGCCATGCTCGAGTTCGCCGCGGGCAGCAAGCAGCACTGGTCCAAGGCCGGCACCTGGCTTGAAGTCGAACGCGGCGACTACGATCTCGCGCGCTGCCACCTGGCCGCCGGCCAACCCGACGAGGCCCTCAAGCACGCCGTTCAGTGCCTTTCCACCTGCACCGAGAACGACGCGCCGCCCTACGAGCAGTTCTTTGCCCACGAGGCCCTGGCCCGCGTGCAGCATGCGCGTGGCGATGCGCCGGCCTGTGCGAAGCATGTCGCTGCGGCCAAGGGCGCGTTCGAGACCTTGGCCGCCGACGATCAGGCCGCCTGCCGCTCGACATTGGTGGCGTTGCAAGCCCTCGCGCCATGAGCCGCTGGGCCACGGCCACGGCCACGGCCGACCTGCACGGCGCCGCACCCCTAGGGCCGGCCCGGTGAGCGGTCGCGCAGGCGCGTCGCCGTTGGCGGCGTTTGTCCTGCACCGCTACGATTGGAGCGAGTCGAGCCTGATCGTTGACCTGTTCACGCGCGAGCTGGGCCGGGTCGTGGTGGCCGCCAAAGGCGCAAAACGGCCGACCTCTCAGCTGCGCGCCGTGTTGCGCCCATTTCAGCGCCTCCAAGCCAGTTTGGGCCGTACCGCAGCGGGCGCCGAGGTACACAACCTGCGCGGTGCGGAATGGGCGGGCGGCGTGCCGCTGGCGGGTGGCGACGCCCTCTTCAGCGGCTTCTACCTCAACGAGTTGTTGATGAAGTTGCTGGCCCGCGAGGACCCGCACCCGGCGCTATGGGACGCCTACGCCGCCACCTTGTGCGTCTTGGGTGTCGACACGGATGGTGCGGCCTTGCGGGCCTTCGAGTTGCGCCTGCTGCGCGAGATCGGCCTGTTGCCCGATCTGGCCCGCATCACCGCCACCCAGTCGCACTTGCAGCGCGAGGCCCACTACAACGTGCGCCCGGAAACGGGGGTCGCCGCAGCACCACGTGGCGGTGCACTGACGCTCACGGGCGACGACCTACAGGCACTGCAGTCGGCGCTTGACGCCGATGACCTCGGCGCCGTTCGCCGCGCCTGTGTTGCACCCGCTGCGGCCCTGCGCCGCCTGCTGCGCGAACTGCTTGCCTATCATCTGGGGCCAGCGCCCTTGCGCACGCGCCAGATGATGCTCGAACTGCAACCCCTGTTGGCCCCATGAACCCCCTCGTTGCCCCCGAAGCGCAGGCCCGCGAGGCGCGCTGCGCCCTGTCGGTCAATGTCAACAAGGTCGCGCTGCTGCGCAACACCCGCCACCTCGGCATCCCGAGCGTGGTGCGCGCAGCCACCCTGTGCCTGGAGGCCGGCGCCCAGGGCATCACCGTGCACCCGCGCCCGGACGAGCGTCACATCCGCGCCGCCGACGTTGCGGCATTGGCAGAGCTGCTGCGGGCCTGGCCGCACGCCGAGCTCAACATCGAAGGCAACCCGTTCGACAACCTGATGGGTTTCATCCGTGAGCACCGGCCGCAGCAATGCACCTTCGTGCCCGATGCGCCGGGCCAGTTCACCAGCGACCACGGCTTCACCTTGGCCGATCTCGACCGCGTTGCGCCGATGGTCGCCGAGGCGCGCGCGCTGGGCGTGCGCGTCAGCCTGTTCATGGACCCCGAGCCGGCGCTGATGGCGGCAGTGCGCGCCATCGGCGCTGACCGCGTGGAGCTCTACACCGAGCCCTACGCCGCGGCGCACGGCACGCCGGCGCAAGCCGCGCAAATCGCACGCTACGCCGCCACGGCCGATGCGGCTCTTGCTGTGGGCCTGGGCCTGAACGCCGGCCACGACCTCAACCGCGCCAACCTGACCGACTTCCTGCGCGCGGTGCCGGGTGTGCAGGAGGTGTCGATCGGCCATGCGCTGATCTCCGACGCCCTGGAACTCGGCTACACCGAGACCGTGCGCGAGTACCAGCGTTGCATTCAGCGCGCCTGCGCCTAGGACGCAGCTGTGATCTACGGCATCGGTACCGATGTTTGCGACATCCGCCGCATCACGGCGGCCTTCAGCCGGCGCGGCGAGCGCTTTGCCGAGAAGGTTCTCGGGCCGCACGAGATCGAGGTCTTCCGCAGCCGGCGGGCCAAGTTCGAGTCGCGCGGCATGGCCTATCTGGCCACCCGCTTTGCCGCCAAGGAGGCTTTCTCCAAAGCCATAGGCCTGGGCTTGCGCCTGCCCATGACCTGGCGCGATTGCGAGATCGTCAATGCCGCCAGCGGCCAGCCGCAGATCCACGTGCATGGCGCCCTGGCCACCTGGTTTGCTGCGCGCGGTCTGGTGGCGCATGTCAGCGTCAGCGATGAATCCGAGACGGCCACGGCCTTCGTGGTCGTCGAGCGCAGCACAATCGCGCCATGAACCCCACCGCCCCCCACGCCCCAGTCGTGCTCGACATTGCCGGCCTGGCGCTCAATGACGACGACCGCCGCCGCCTGGCCCACCCGCTCACCGGCGGTTTGATCCTGTTCGCGCGTAACTGGCAGAACCGCCTGCAGCTGACCGAGCTCAACGCCGAGATCAAATCGCTGCGGCCCGACGTGCTGGTCTGCGTCGACCACGAAGGCGGCCGCGTCCAGCGTTTCCGCAGCGACGGCTTCACCCACCTGCCGCCGATGTGCGCGCTCGGCGAACTGTGGATGCGCGACGCGCTCACGGCCACCGACGCCGCCAGCGCTGCCGGCTATGTGCTCGGCGCCGAGCTGCGCTCCTGCGGCGTCGATCTGTCTTTCACCCCCGTGCTCGATCTCGACCACGGCCCGAGTGGTGTCATCGGCGACCGCGCCTTCCACCGCGATGCCCGCGTGGCCACGATGCTGGCCAAGAGCCTGATGCACGGCTTGCTGCGCGCCGGCATGGCCAACTGCGGCAAGCATTTCCCTGGCCACGGTTTCGCCCGTGGTGACAGCCACCACGAACTGCCGGTGGACCCGCGCACGCTCAAGGCCATCTTGGCCGATGACGCCCAGCCCTACGAGTGGCTTTCAACCACGCTGGCCAGCGTGATGCCGGCGCATGTGATCTACCCCAAGGTGGACGCGCTGCCGGCCGGCTTCTCACGCCATTGGCTCGAAGACATCTTGCGCGGCGAACTCGGGTTCACCGGCGCCATCTTCTCCGACGACTTGAGCATTGAAGGCGCCAAGGTGGTCGGCGGTCACCTGGACGCCGCGTTGGCGGCGCTCAATGCCGGCTGTGACATGGTGCTTCTGTGCAACCAATCACTTGACGGCGGCACAGCCGTCGACGCTCTGCTCGACGGCCTGCTGGCCGCGCAGCGCGACGGCCGCTGGCTAGCCCAGCCCGACAGCGAGCAACGCCGCCTGGACCTGCTGCCGCAGAGCGCGCCGCTGCCCTGGGACGAACTGATGCACCAAAGTGCTTATCAACACGCGCTTGAGCGCTTGCCCTGAGCCTGCACGCAAGTGGCAGGCCCAGGGGTGCTCAGTTCAAGGCGCTGATGGCGGCGTGTCGAAGGGCAGCTTGACCTGCGACAGATCCTTCTTCGTTTCAACCAACATCAAGGGGCCGTCGTCGATGGCGACACGCGGCTTGGGCTGACGCGGCACCGGGATCGGCTTGGGCTCATTGGCCATGGCTTCTTGCACCGCGCGGATCTTCTCGCTGTCGGAGTTGACCCACTGCAAGCCGGCGCCGTCAGCGATGGCCGCGAGCGTGGCCGTCGGCAGGTGGTAAGGCGCAGGGGCGGGGGCAGGCGCCGGCGCTGGTGCAGCGGCTGCTGGCATCGGCGCGGGGCGTGACGGCGCTGCCATCGGGGCTGCTGCTACGACGGCTTCGGGCTCTGCCGCCGCCAGCGCGACCATCACCGGCACGCTGAGCGCGGCTGGGGCTGGGGCTGGTGCGCGAGCGGGTGTGGCCACGACATCGTCCGCAGGCACAGCCGCCACTTGCACGTCAGCAGCGTGCGGGGCTTCCGTGAGCACTGACTCGGCCGCAATCGGCTCGGCGTCCACGGCCTGCGCATTGCCCTGCATCTCATCGGACGCAGCGTTGACACCATCGCCGGTGCCTTCATCGCGCCCACGTCCGCGGCCGCCGCGCCGGCGGCGGCGCCGCGTCGCATCGGCGCCGGCGGCATCGCCTGACGGGTCGGCTGCTGCGCCGGGCAGCGTGTCAACAAAGGCCTGCACTGCGGGCATGGCCTCATCTGCCACGGCCGCCGGCTTGGCCTCGCGCTCAGGGCGCGAGCCGCGCCGGCCCTCGTTGCGCTCGCCGCGCGGGGCGCGGGCTTCCGGCGCCGGTGCGCCCTCGACTGGCAACGCCTCGGTGCTGGCGGGGCGTGCGTCGCGGCGTGCGTTGTCGCGCTCGCGCGGGGCTTCGCTGCGGCCCTCACCGCGGCCTTCACCGCGTTGACCGCCGCGGCGACCATCGCGTCCGCCTTCACGGGCGCCCTCGCGGCCCCCTTCGCGCGGGCCCTCGCGGCCCCCTTCGCGTTGACCCTCCTTGGGTCCGTCGCGGCGGCCGTCGCGGCGGCCTCGGCCCTCACCACGCTCACCCCGCTCGCCACGTTCACCGCCACGGTCGCCCCGGCCGTCGCGCTTGCCCGGACCAGCCGCTGCGGCTGTTGCCGCTGCTGCATTCGTGGTCGCAGATTTGGCTGCCGCGGGCGCGGCATCGTCGCCACTGCCAAACAACTTCTTGACCCACCCAAAGAAGCCGCCGCCCGCTGGCTGCGGCGCGGCCACGGCAACCGGCGCGCGTGCTGGTGCCGGTGCGGCAACAGGCGCCACTACCGGCGCCGGCTTGGGCACCGCGATCGGCGCCGGCGTCTCGGGCAGGATGCCCTTGATGACGGGCTCCTGCTTGGGCTTGGCCTTCTCGCGCCGCGTGATGCCGACTTCGTCTTCCGGCTCCTCGATCATGGTGTAGCTGGCTTGCAGGTTTTCCAGCCGCGGGTCGTCGTGGCGCAG
>JANNGJ010000404.1:0-5724 GCA_031403815.1 Burkholderiales bacterium
CTCACCGGCAAGGGCTGGTTCTTCGAGCCGACGATCCTCGACGATCTGGCGCCGGGCGACGAATGCGTTCAGCAGGAAATCTTCGGCCCGGTGCTGGCGGTGCAGATCTTCGACACGCCCGAGGAAGCCATCGCGCTGGCCAACGGCACGCCCTTTGCGCTGGTGGCCGGCGTGTTCACGCGCGACTTCGGGCGGGCGCACCGGCTCGCGCGCGACATCGACGCCGGCCAGGTCTTCATCAACGAGTATTTCGCCGGCGGCATCGAGGTGCCCTTCGGCGGCAACCGCCGCTCGGGCTTCGGCCGCGAGAAAGGCATGGAAGCCCTGCGCAGCTATTGCAAGATGAAGAGCGTGGCGGCGCGAATCAGCTCCGCATCTGCTGCAAGTACCAACGAATGAAGGCATCCACGTTGTACTCAAAGCGCGACGACAGCGGCCCCGGCACGTAGCCGACCGAATCGACGCCCTTCTGCTGCCACTTGCAGATGTTCCAGTCCTGCTCGTTGGTTAGGTTCCAGAACGGCAGCATCTTGTCGAGTTGGTAGTCCTGGCCTTCCTTGGCGTTTTCATCGACGAGCCAATAGCCGCGCATGATGGTCTTGCGCGGGCCGGCCGGCAGCATGCGGGCCGCCACGGCATGGTCGCAACTGCCGTGGACCCAGAAGTTGGGCAGGCTGCGCATGCGCAGCACGCCAACGTCTTCACTGTCGTAGTCGCCCATCAGCGGTGCGACGCGCGTACCGTCCATCGACTCGGTGGCGAATCCCTCCGCCAGCGGCGTGCGGTTGCTCGCAAACCACAGGCCGCGTTCGGGGTCGGGGAAGGTGGCCAGACCGCCCTGCGCAAACAAGACGGACTCGCTGGCCTGCGTCCACTTGGGCGCGATGCGCGAGGTGGCGGCGTCAATGCGCTGCTGCATTGCCGCCGACATGTTGTGCTCGTCCACCACGTCGAAGTTGGCCTTGACGTACTGCGGGTGGCAGGGGATGCAGTGCAGGCACTCGCGGTTGTTCTCCCACACCAGTTTCCAGTTGGCATCGACTTCGTAGTCCACGACATGGGCGATGCGCGCGCGGCTGAAGCCTTGCGCCGCGCCGGCGGCGGTGAAGTTGCGGCGCAGGCCTTCGATGTCGGGCGCTCGATCAGCCAGCGACACATAGATCAGGCCCGCCACTTCGGTAGCGTGCAGGGGCCGCAGGCCGAGTTGCGATTTGTCCTTGCCTTCGTCCATGCCGTTGCAACTGCGCAGCTCGCCGCTGCGCGCATAAGTCCATGCGTGGTAAGGGCAGACGATGCTGCGCACATGGCCACTTTCTGCCCGGCAGAGCTGGGTGCCGCGGTGGCGGCAGACGTTGTGGAAGGCGCGCACCAGGCCGTCGTCACCGCGCAGCACCAGCACCGGTGTCGAACCGACCGCGAAGGTGATGTAGTCACCCGGGTTGGGCAGCTCGATGCCAAAACCTGCAAACAGCCAGCCGCCGTGCCACAGGCGCTGCATTTCAGCGGCGTAGAGGGCCTCGGTTTGGTAGAAGTCACGTGGCATGCCATGGCCGGCCTCGCGCGTGGCGAGCAGAGCATCGAGCTCGGGCGGGAGCACGGCTGCGGCTGTGGCTGCAGAGACGATGGGTATGCGGTGGTTGGTCATGGTCGTGGTTCCAACAGTCGTCAAGCCAGGATGGCCTTGCGTTCGGGGTCGTAGGGTGGCCGCGTGTGGCGCAGGGCGGGGTAGCGCTCGCCCATCACTTCAATCGTGAGGTCTGTGCTGGCGGCCTCATCCGCCGCCACGTAGGCGCAGAAGATGTTGCGGCCGACCGTGTAGCCGAATCCGCCGCTGGTGACGCGGCCGAGTACGCGCTCGCCGGCGAACACCACTTCGCCGCCGTGCAGGGTGGGCTCCGGCCCCGCGGTGAACCAGGCCAGGCGCCGCGCTGGGCCCTTGGCCTTCATGGCGGCCAGCGCGGTGCGGGCCAGGAAGTCACCCTTGCCAAGCGCGACGCAAAAGCCCAGCCCCGCCTCATAGGGGTTGTAGTCGGCCGTGATGTCCGAGCCCCAGACCAGGTAGTGTTTTTCCAGGCGCAGGGTGTTGATGACGCGGTAGCCCGCATTCGCGATGCCATGCGCTTGTCCAGCGGCCCACAGCCGCTCGTAGAGGTGCAGTGCGTATTCGACGGGCACATGCAACTCGTAGCCGAGCTCGCCCAGGTAGGTCACGCGCAAGGCCAGCACTGGCGCGAAGGCCAGGTCGAGTTCGCGCGCGCTCATGTAGGGGAAGCTGGCGTTGTCGAGCGGCGCGTCGGTCAGTTGTGCCAGCACCTCGCGCGATTTCGGGCCGCACAGGTTCAACACCGCCTTGGCGGAGGTGTGGTCGATGACTTCCACGCTGCCGTCGCCCGGCAGGTGGCGCTCGATCGTCGAGCGGTCGCGCACACCGAGCGCGCTGCCAGTGACGAAGTAAAAGCGGTCGGTGGCCAGGCGCGTGATGGTCACATCGGCTTCGATGCCGCCGCGCTCGTTGCACAGTTGGGTATAGACGATGCTGCCGATGGCTTTGTCGAGATCGTTGACCGCGAGTTTTTGCAGCAAAGCCAGTGCGCCGCTGCCGCGCACCTCGAACTTGGAGAAGGAACTCATGTCGATCAGCGCCACGCGCTCGCGCACCGCGCGGTGCTCGGCAGCAACCGCCTCAAACGACGCGCCGCGCTCGAAGCTGGGTGTATCGACGGCGGGCGTGCCGGCGGGTGCGAACCAGTTCGGTCGCTCCCAGCCGAACTTGTTGCCATAGACGGCGCCTTGGCGCAGCAAGGTGTCGTAGAGCGGGCTGCGCCGCGCGCCGCGGCCGGCCTGGGTTTCGTGCGCGGGCCAGGCGATGTGGTAGTAGCGCGCATAACTTTCCACCGCGCGGTCATACATCGCCGCCTTGACGGCGTGCGGCGCGCCGAAGCGGCGCACGTCGAACGGCCACAAGTCCAGGCCGGGGTCGCCATCGACGATCCAGTTGGCCATCACCCAGCCCGCGCCGCCCGAAGCGGCAATGCCCGAGGTGAAGCCGCAGCAGAGGTAGAAGTTGTCGAGCTCGGGCGAGAGGCCGATCACCGGTTCGCCATCGGCCGTGATCGGGATCGGCCCGTTGATCATCTGCCGGATGCCGACTTCGTTCAGCACCGGAATGCGTGCACAGGCCGCCGTGCCCAGGGGCTCGAAGCGGTCGTAGTCGGGCTGCAGCAGCTCAGGCCCGAAGTCGAGCGGGATGCCCGCTGCGCCCCAGGGCGGCGTGTTGATTTCCCAGCCGCCGACGGCCAGGCCGCCCGGTTCGGGTTTGACGTAGAAGTTGCCGTCGGGGTCGCGCAGCGAGGGCAGGCCGGCGGGGATCTTCGCGCTCTTCTCGGTGACGAAGTACTGGTGTTCGACGGCGCCGACCGCCACGCGCGTGCCAACCATCGCGGCGATCTCGCGGCCCCACATGCCGGCGGCGTCGATCACGCATTCGGCGGTGATCTCGCCTTGGTCGGTGACCACCGTGGTGACCCTGCGGCCGTGTTTTTTCAGCCCCGTCACGCGCACGCCCTGGTGAATGGCCACGCCGCCGGCCCGCGCGCCGGCGGCATAGGCCATCGTCAGGCTGGCCGGATCGACATCGCCGTCGCCTTCGATCCAGGCCGCGCCAACCACGCCGCTCAACTCCAGCAGCGGGTACAGGTCGCGCGCTTCGCTGGGCGTGACCAGATCAACGCGAAAGTCGAAGCCCTTGGCCATGGTGGCCGAGCGCTTGAGTTCCTGCCAGCGCGCCGGCGACGACGCCAGGCGCAGGCTGCCGGTGCGGTGCCAGCCCGTGGCCTGCCCCGTCTGCGCTTCGAGCTTGCCGTACAGCTCGGCGCCGTAGCGCATCAGGCGCGTCAGGTTGCTGCTGCTGCGCAACTGGCCGACGAGGCCCGCCGCGTGCCAGGTGGCACCGTGCGTGAGCTGCAGGCGCTCCAGCACGATGACATCCTTCACCCCGCGCTGGGCCAGGTGGTAGGCAATGCTGCAACCGATGATGCCGCCACCGATGATGACGACGCGGCTTGCGGAAGGAAGGGACATGGGGGCGACTTTCCTAGTTGCTCCGGCGCGCACTTCCAAGCACACGCCGCGGAACGGGCTTTGCCCGGCCGCTGGCGTGGCCCCCTCGAGGGGGAGCGGCGAAGCCGCTTCGGGGGTGGGTCATCTCTTTCGCCAGGCCTGGGTGGTGCGCTCCAGGCGGCGCGTGAGCAGCAGATGCACGACCTTCACCGCGGCAGAGGTGGCGACGATGCACATCGCCATCGCCGCCGCCGCGGCAGTGAAGCCGGCTTCGTCCATGTTGATGATGGTCACAGCCGCCGGCTTGGTCTCGGTCGAGTACAGGAAGATCACCGCCGACACCGTGGTCATGGCATTCACGAAGAGGTAGATGCTGACGTCGAGCACGGCCGGCAGACACACCGGCACGGTGACCCGGGTCATGGTGCGCAAGAGCGAGACCTTGAGCGAGGCCGATACGGCTTCGAACTCGCCGTCGAGTTGCTTGAGCGCGGTGGTCGCGGTGAGGTGGCTGACGGTGTAGAAGTGCACCACCGAATTGACCACCAGGATGGTCATCGTGGCGTAGATGAAGCCCAGCGGGTTGCCGCGCGCATTGAAGAAGAAGATGTAGGCCAGGCCGAGCACCAGGCCGGGCACGGCCATCGGCAACATGGCCATGAACTGCGCGATGCCGCGGCCCCAGGCGAAATCGCGCGTCTTCTCAAGCAGCCAGGCACCGACGAAGACCACCACGGTGCCGATCACCGCCGTCCATGCGGCCAGTTCGAGCGAGTTCCAGTAGGCGCTCCAGCCGCTGGAGTCGAACTCGCTGAAGGCGTAGTTCTTCAGCGTCAGCGTCAGGTTGTAGGGCCAGCGCGTGACCAGCGAGGCCCAGGCCGCCATCGCCAGGATGCCCGCGATCAGGCCGCCGACCAAGGTGCAGAAGCCAAACAACAGCCAGTCGCGGCGTGGCGCGGGCTTGGGTTCGAGCGGCACGGCGCGCGCCGACAGCAGGGCCACTTGGCGGCGCTCGGTGATGCGGTTGGCGGCGAAGGCCAGCACCGCAGGAATCAGCAGCACGAAGCCGACCACCGCACCCATCTCGAAGTTTTGCTGGCCGATGACCTGCTTGAAGATGTCGGTGGCCAGCACGTTGAAGCGCCCGCCAATTACTTTGGCCACACCGAAGTCGGTGATGACCAGGGTGAAGATGACGAAGCCGGCGCTGATGACGCCGTACTTTGCGCCGGGCAGGGTGACGGTGAAGAAGACGCGGATCTTCGAGGCGCCGAGGGCGTCGGCAGCTTCGTAGAGCCGGCCGTCGGCCATCGACAGGGCCACCACCAGGATCATCAGCGCATGCGGGAAGCAATAGAAGACCTGGGCCACGATGATGCCGCCCGCGCCGTAAATCGAGCCGCCGAACAACAGGCCCTTGAGCACGCCCTGGTTGCCGAACAGGTAGATCAGCGAAATGGCCGGCAGCAGCAGCGACGGCGCCAAGATCGGGATCAGGGCCAAAGCCTGAAACAGGCCCTTGCCGCGCATGCAACTGCGCTGCAGCGCGTAGGCATAGACAAAGGCCAGAGGCAGCACGATCAGGGTCGTGGCCAGCGAGACATAGACGCTGTTCCAGACCGAATCGAAGAGAGCCGGCGTGGAGAAGTAGAGACGGTAGTTGGC
>JANNGJ010000405.1:0-5356 GCA_031403815.1 Burkholderiales bacterium
CTACTCCGACAACCTGATCGAAGTCACGGAGTGGTGCATGTCGCTCGACCCGCTCTCGCGCCCGCAGAGCGTGTTCGCGCTGCAGAAAGAGTTGGCCCGCGAGACCGAGCGCCGCTACACCAAGTTGAGCTTCAGCGAGCGCCTGAAGCTGCAGCTCGAGAATCTCAAGACCGGCGCGAAAGCCTGATCCTGTGAGGTTCTCGGTCTACCAGATCAGCCGCAAGGGCGGGCGTGAGAAGAACGAAGACCGCATGGGCTATTGCTACACGCGGGATTCGGGCTTGTTTGCGCTGGCCGACGGCATGGGCGGCCACCCCGAAGGCGAAGTTGCGTCGCAGCTGGCGCTGCAGACGCTGGCCGCATTGTTCCAGCGTGACGCCAAACCCACCTTGGCCGATCCCTTGCGCTTCCTGCACGACGCCATCATCGCTGCACACCACCAGTTGTTGCGCTATGCCACCGAGAAGGCACTGATGGACACACCGCGCACGACGATCGTGGCCTGTGTGATGCAGGGCAAGTCGGCGTATTGGGCCCATTGCGGCGATTCACGCCTGTACATGGTGCGCGGTGAAAAGCTGATCGCCCGCACGCGCGATCACTCCTACACCGAGCTGCAGGAAACGCTCTCGCACGTGGTCCCGATGGGCGAGAAATTCAATCGCAACGTGCTCTTCACCTGCCTGGGCAGCCCGGGCAAGCCAGTGGTCGATACCGCAGGGCCGCTGCTCATGCAGTCTGGCGATCGCATTCTTCTGTGCTCCGATGGCCTGTGGGGCAGCGTCACCGACAACGTCATCGCCGAGCAACTCGCCCAGCGCTCGATCTCCGACTCGGCGCCCGAGCTGGTCGAGCAGGCCCTGCGCAATGCCGGGCCCAAGAGCGACAACGTGACCGTGATCTCGGTGGAGTGGGAGTCGGCCGAAGACAACGACAGCGTCGCGGGTGTGTCGACCGACAGTCTGGGCGAGGAGGTCTTTGCGTCCACGATCCAGGCCAGCGTGGTCGGCGATCTGGCCAGCGACGAGCTCGACGAGGCCGAGATCGAGAGGTCGATCAAAGAAATCAACGACGCCATCCGCCGCTCGAACGAGAAGAAGCACTGATGAATGACTTTGTACGCAATGGCGGCCGGGCTGCCAATGCCTCGCGCGCCCTGCGCATCCAGCGCCAGTACACCCAGCACGCCGAAGGCTCGGTGCTGATCGCCTTCGGTGCGACCCAGGTGCTCTGCACGGCGTCGGTCGAGGAAAAGGTGCCACCGCACAAGCGCGGCAGCGGCCAGGGCTGGGTCACGGCGGAGTACGGCATGCTGCCCCGCGCCACGCACACCCGCAGCGACCGCGAGGCCGCGCGCGGCAAGCAGACCGGTCGCACACAGGAAATCCAGCGCCTGATCGGGCGCTCGCTGCGCGCCGTGTTCGATCTGGCCGCGCTCGGTGAGCGCACCATCACGCTCGACTGTGATGTGCTGCAGGCCGACGGCGGCACGCGCACTGCGGCCATCACCGGGGCCTTTGTTGCCGCGCACGATGCCGTGGCCTGGTTGCTGGCCCAGGGCCGCATCCCGGCCAGCCCAATCCGCGACCATGTGGCGGCCATCTCGGTCGGCCTGCTGCACGGGCAAGCCTTGCTCGATCTCGAGTACAGCGAAGACTCGGTCTGCGACACCGACATGAATGTGGTGATGACAGGCGCCGGGGCCTTTGTTGAAGTGCAGGGCACGGCCGAAGGCGCCGCCTTTACGCGCACGCAGATGGACGCGCTGCTGCAGCTTGCCGAGCGCGGCATCGCCGAGCTGGTCAGCGCCCAGAGGCTGGCGCTGACGCAGTGACAGCCCGCGTGGTCGACGGCTGCATCGATCATTCCCTCCAGGGGGACTGGCTTGGCTTGGGGCGGCCCGGCGCCACGCCATGAGGCTGGTGCTGGCATCGAACAACGCCAAGAAGCTGATCGAACTGCAGCAGCTGCTGGGGGCGGGCCTGGTTGAGCTGGTGGCCCAAGGCGCGCTGGGCATTGCCGAGGCGGACGAGCCGCACCTGAGCTTTGTCGAGAATGCGCTGGCCAAAGCGCGTCATGCCGCACGCCAGAGTGGCTTGCCGGCCCTGGCCGACGACTCGGGCCTGTGCGTCGATGCGCTCGACGGCGCGCCCGGCGTGCCGTCGGCGGTTTACGCCGGCGTCGTCAGCGTCGACGGCGATCGCGAGGTTCAGCGGCTCGCCCAGGACGCGGCCAACAATGCCCTGCTGCTCGAGCGCATGCACGCTGTGAGTGAGCGTCAAGCGCGCTTTGTCTGCACCTTGGTCGCCTTGCGCCACGCCGACGACCCTGAACCGCTGATCAGCTTCGGGCGCTGGGAGGCCACACTGCTGACGGCCCCGCGGGGCAGCGGCGGCTTCGGCTATGACCCGCTGGTGTGGCTTGATGCGCTGGGCGCGAGTGCCGCCGAACTCAGTCCCGCGCAGCGCAACCGCATCAGCCACCGCGCACTGGCAGCAGCACAAATGCGCTTGCTGATGCGCGAGGCCTGGAGACTCGGCTGACGTGAGCCAGTCGCCCATCCGCATCCACCGCAAGACTGCGTCAACCGCCACGGCGGTGAGTCTGGCGGCGCTGCCACCGCTGGCCTTGTATGTGCACTTGCCGTGGTGCCTCAAGAAGTGCCCTTACTGCGACTTCAATTCCCACGAGTGGGCCCCAAAGAGGCCGCTGGCGGCGCCCCGCCAAGAGGGGGCGCTCGGCTCGGGGCAGCTCGGCGCCGCACCCAGCCCCGGTGCGCTGCCGGAAGCGCGCTACCTTGAGGCGCTGGTGGCCGATCTCGACGCCGCGCTGCCGCAGATCTGGGGCCGGCACATCGTCAGCGTGTTCATCGGCGGCGGCACGCCCAGTCTGTTCTCGCCCGACAGCATCGACCGACTGCTGGCGCAGATCCGCGCGCGCCTGCCACTTGAGCCGGGCTGCGAGATCACGCTCGAGGCCAACCCCGGAACCTTTGAGCGCGAGCGCTTCCGTGCTTACCGTGCTGCGGGCGTGACACGTTTGTCGGTCGGCGTGCAGAGCTTCGACGATGCGCTGCTCGAGCGCATTGGCCGCGTTCACGACGGTGCGCAGGCGCGCGCTGCGCTGGCGGTAGCGAGCCAGGCCTTCGACACCTTCAACCTCGACTTGATGTACGCGCTGCCCGGCCAGAGCTTGGCGCAGCTGAGCGCGGATCTCGACACCGCGCTGTCCTTTGCGCCGCCGCACCTGTCGATCTATCACCTGACTGTGGAGCCCAACACCGCCTTCGCCAACGCGCCCCCCACGCTGCCTGACGACGATGCTGCCAGCGACATGCTCGACCTGATCGCGCAGCGCACCCCGGCGGCGGGCCTGTCGCGTTACGAGGTCTCGGCCTTCGCACGCGCCGACCATCGGTGCGTCCACAACCTGAACTACTGGCGCTTTGGCGACTATCTCGGCATCGGCGCGGGCGCCCACGGCAAGCTGAGTTTTGCCGATCGCATCGTGCGCCAAGTGCGCTGGCGTGAGCCGGCGATGTACATGGAGCGCGCCTTGGCGGGCCAGGCGGTGTCCAACGAAACGCCCGTCGGGCCGGACCAACTGCCGTTTGAGTACATGCTGAATGCCCTGCGCCTGGCTGAGGGCTTCGAGCCGGCGCGCTTCGCCGAGCGCACCGGCCAGTCCATCGCCAGCATCGATACGGCCTTGCAGCAGGCGCGCCAACGCCAACTCATCGCTTTCGACGGCCAGCGCTGGCGACCGACGGCGCGCGGCTTCGACTTCCTGAGCGACTTGCAGGCCCTGTTTCTTTAACGGCGCGCGCTGGCCTCGCGCAGGTAGCGATCAGAGCCGGTTGATCGACATCCCCGAGGTCGAGCGCAGGCGCTCCAGCAAGTGCGGCGCGATCTGCGCCAGCGACAGCACTTGCTGCACGGCGCCTTGGGCAATGGCTTCGCGCGGCATGCCAAAGACCACGCAACTCGCCTCGTCCTGGGCCAGGTTGTAGGCGCCGGCGTCGCGCATCGCGCGCATGGCTCGGGCGCCGTCACCGCCCATGCCTGTGAGCATGATGCCGAAGGCGTTCGGCCCGACCACGCGTGCCGCCGATTCGAACAACACCTCGACCGAGGGCTTGTGGCGATTCACCGGATCGCCGTCGCGCACGCGGGCAATGTAGTTGGCGCCGGAGCGCTCGACTGACAAGTGAAAACCCCCCGGCGCCAAGTAGGCGTGACCGGGCAGCACGCGTTCGCCGTCCACCGCCTCGGCCACACGAATGCGCGCCAGGCCGTCCAGGCGCTTGGCGTAGCTGGTGGTGAAGCCGGCGGGCATGTGCTGCGTGATCAGTACCGCCGGTGCGTCCGCGGGCAAACCCAGCAGGACCTCCTTGGTGGCTTCGGTGCCGCCCGTCGAGGCGCCAATGAAGATCAGTTTCTCGGTTGACAGTCGCCCCAGGCTGCTCACGGCCGCGGGTGGGCGAACCGTGGGTGTGGCTTCCGAGGTGGCCGCCGGCGTTGCCGAGCGCCGGATCTGTGCTTTGGAGGCAGTGCGAATTTTGTCGGTGATGTCGTCGGCCAACAAGCGCATGCCGTCGGCCACGCCAATCTTGGGCTTGGCCACAAAGTCGATGGCGCCCAGTTCGAGCGCGCGCAGCGTCACGTCGGCGCCGCGTTCCGTCAAGGTCGACACCATCACCACCGGGGTCGGGCGCAGGCGCATCAGCTTGCCCAGGAAGTCGATGCCGTCCATGCGCGGCATCTCGACGTCCAGGGTGATCACATCAGGGTTGGTGTCACGGATCACTTCGCGCGCGACTAGCGGGTCGGCCGCCACGCCGACACACTGCATGTCGGTCTGGCGGTCGATGATTTCCTTGAGCAAGCTGCGAATCAGTGCCGAGTCGTCCACCACCACCACGCGAGTTTTGGCCATGCTTTCTTCGCTCCTCAAAACAGGTCGACCGAGCCACTGCCGCCCGTGCTCGCCTGCGCCTTCTGCGCGCTCTGCGCGGCAAGTTCCTGGGCTGCCAGGGTGTCGGAATTGGTGGTGGCCAGGCGCTTGACCATGGCCTTGCCACTGGCTGGCAGGAAGCAGACCTTGCGCGGATAGACGTCGAGCACGTCCTTGCTGACCACGGCAATCCGTTCGGTCTTCAAGTAGTCGAGCACGAAGTGGGTGTTGCGTTCGCCGACGTTCAGGCTGTTCATGCCGCCGATCACGGCACCGCCGCCGAAGACTTTGGCTTCCATCGTCGTGCGCGAGGCGCCGATTTTGATCAGTTCGTTGATGAGTAACTCCATCGCGTAGGCGCCGTAGCGGCCGCTGTCGGTGGCGCCGCCGGCGTCCGGGAGCA
>JANNGJ010000406.1:0-1553 GCA_031403815.1 Burkholderiales bacterium
GATCGAATTGGACGGTTCGCGCATCGTGCTGCGCAAGGACGTCAACGACGCGCTGTCCAAACTGCGCGGCAAGTACAAGCTGGACGGTTTTGCCAACACCGACGAAGCCATGCGCGCCATCCGTGGCCGAGCACCGGGCGACCCTTACCCACCGCCAGGGGACCCGCAGACGTGATCGCGGTGGACTCGTCAGCGCTGATCGACTTCTTTGGCGACAGCCCCGCGGCAGAAGCCGTGACCGACGCCCTGCGCGACGCCTTGCGCAGCGGCCCGGTGGTGGTCTGCGACGTGGTGCTGGCCGAAATCTGCGCGGCTTTGAAAGACGGCAGCCAGGTGCTGCAAGACATTGAAGACGCTGGAATAGTTTTTTTAACCACCGAAGCCCGTGCTGCTTTGCGGGCTGGCGAGATGCAAAGGCGCTACCGTCAGCGGGTGCGCCGGCGCGACCGCGCGGTGCCCGATTTTTTGATCGGCGCGCACGCCCTGCTGCAGTGCACCGCGCTGATCACCCGTGACGCTGATTTTTTTCGCGACTACTTCAAGGGCCTCAAAGTCATCGTGCCGCAAGCCTGACCGCCCACCATAGCCACACCTTTTTAGCCGGAGCACCCCATGCTGCAAGCCTACCGCCAACACGCCGCCGAACGCCACGCCCTCGGCATCCCGCCCCTGCCGCTGGACGCCAAACAGGTGGCCGCACTGATCGAGCTCATCAAAGCCCCGCCTTCATCCTCCAACTCGGGCGAGGACACCTTCCTGATGGACCTGCTCACGCA
Source organism: Burkholderiales bacterium (assembly GCA_031403815.1). Classification (GTDB taxonomy): domain Bacteria; phylum Pseudomonadota; class Gammaproteobacteria; order Burkholderiales; family Burkholderiaceae_C; genus CADEEN01. Next base: position 777 of record JANNGJ010000406.1, read on the forward strand.
CCGCGTGCCACCGGGCGTGGACGACGCGGCCAAGGTCAAGGCCAGCTTCCTGGCCGCCGTGGCGCACGGTGAACTGCCGGTCGGACTCGTCAGCAAGGCCAAGGCCACCGAACTGCTGGGCACCATGGTCGGCGGCTACAACGTGCACCCGCTGATCGAGTTGCTCGACGACGCCGAAGTCGCCACCGTGGCCGCCGAAGGCCTGAAGAAGACCTTGTTGATGTTCGACTTCTTCAACGATGTCGCCGCCAAGGCCAAGGCCGCGAATGTTCAAACTGCGGCGCACGCGCAGGACGTGATGCGAAGCTGGGCCGACGCCGAGTGGTTCACCAGCCGTCCCGAGGTGCCCAAGGTCATCACCGTCAGCGTCTTCAAGGTGCCCGGCGAAACCAACACCGACGACCTGAGCCCGGCGCCCGACGCCTGGAGCCGCCCCGACATCCCGTTGCACTACCTGGCGATGATGAAGAACACGCGCGAAGGCGCGGCCTTCAAGCCCGAGGAAGACGGCAAGCGCGGGCCGATGAAGTTCATCGACGAACTCAAGAAGAAGGGCCACCTGGTGGCTTACGTGGGCGACGTCGTCGGCACCGGGTCTTCGCGCAAGAGCGCGACCAACAGCGTCATCTGGGCCACCGGCCAGGACATCCCCTTCGTGCCCAACAAGCGCTACGGCGGCGTCACCCTGGGCGGCAAGATCGCCCCGATCTTCTTCAACACCCAAGAAGACTCGGGCGCGCTGCCCATCGAGGTGGACGTGTCCAAGCTCGAGATGGG
>JANNGJ010000407.1:0-4548 GCA_031403815.1 Burkholderiales bacterium
GAGCGGCCCAGCCCGCGCGCGCAAGCGCTGCCCGGCGTTGCCGCCGAAGCTCATGTGATCGGCGCCGTCCAACCACAGCAAAGCACGCCGGCCGCGCGGCAGGCCGTCATAGACGCTGGCGCGGCGCTCGCCAGTGAGGCCACGGCCGAGTGGGTCGCTGTCGAAACTTCCGGTGATGCCCAGAAAGGGCCGCGCCACGGCAGCGAAGCTCTCGGCCACCGCCATGCCCTGCCCCGGCGACGGGCTGAAGGCAATAAATGCCTTGAAGCGCGCTTCGACGGTGCCGGCGTTGGCGACCGGAAAGCGCTGGCCCGCCAGCGCCTGCACCGTGACGGCACCGAAGGAATGGCCCGAGGCGCCGAGCGCATCCAGGCGCACGCGGGCCCAGCCGGGCTCGCGCGCCTGAGCGCGCCGTGTGATCTCGTCGAGCACGAATTGCATGTCGGCCACGCGCGTCCGCAACTGCTCGGCACTGGCTGCCCGGCGCAGCGCCAGCATGCCACTGCGCAGCACCGGCGTATCGCTGCCGGGATGCTGAACATGCAGCACCGCAAAGCCGGCCTGGCGCCAGGCTTCGCCCCAGACGTCGCCACCCTCGCGGCTGCCGCCCAGGCCGTGCGAGTACACGATCAGGGCACAGGGCTCAGTGCTATCGGGCCAGCGAATGCGCAGCGGCAGCGAGCGGTCGCGTCGCATGTCGGCCCAGGCGTCGTCCACCACCGCCGCAGCCGCTTGGGCGGCCAAGGGGCTGAACCACAGCGGCGCACTGGCCGCGGCAAGCAAGAGGCTGCGTCTGCGCATGGCGTCACGCTAGGCCAGGCATGTAAACCGCTTGTTGCTGCAGGGTCGCCCAACAACGGCCGATAGACTGGCGTGAAATTCTGTGCGCCGCCGCATGCCCGAGATCCCGCCCACCGACCCTTCTGCCCTTGTCGCCAGCCTGCAGGCTGAGAACGCGCGCCTGCGCGAGTTGCTCGACATGGCGCAGGAGTTCGGCCGCCTGGGCATCTGGGAGCGCGACATTGCCACGCTGGAGGGCCGCTGGGACCGCCATGTTTTTGACTTCTTCGGTATCGAGATCGGGCCGGGCCAAACGCCGCACTTCGACGAAGCCGCCAAGCGCATCCACCCGGCCGACCGGCTCGACGACCGGTTCCGCAGCTCGCTGTCGCGGCCCGGCGCCTATGCCAGCCGCTACCGCGTACTGCACCCCGATGGCAGCGTGCGCAAGATCCATTCGCAGTGGCGCGTGGTGGCCGACGACCAGGGCGCGCCACAGCGCGTGGTGGGCGTGATGGTCGACGACACCGAATCGCTGGCGGCCGCCAGCGCCGCAGAGGTTGCACATACGCAGCTTGACCTGGCCTTGTCGCTGGCGGGCATCGGCACCTGGCGCATCGACCTGCAGAGCCGCCGCATCTCCCACGACGCCCGCGCGATCGCGCTGATTGGCCGTTCCCAGGGGCCGGACGGCCTGCCGCTGGAGACGATCCGCGGCTGGATCCACCCCGACGACCTGACGCAGGTTCAGGCCGCCTTCGACGAGACTCTGGCCACCGGCCGGCCCACCGACACCCAGACCCGCTACCTGCACGCCCAAGGCGGCTGGCGCACGCTGCTGGTGCGGCGCGCGCTGCAACGTGATGCACAGGGCGAGCCAGTGGCCCTGCAGGGGGTGGTGATCGACGTCACGGATCAGCAGGACACGCAGCGGCGCCTGCGCGAGGCTTTGCAGCGCGCCCGGCTGGCGATGAGCAGTGTCGCCATGGGCACCTGGGAGCATGACTTCGTCAACGGGACCGAAGTCTGGGATGACCAGATGTTTTCATTGCGCGGCCTGCCGCCGGGACCCAAAGCGCCGGACGACGAGGTGCGCATGGCGCTGGTGCACCCTGATGATCGTGACCATGCGGCAGTGCAGCGGCTGGCCATCGCAGCCAGTACGGGCGCCGTCGACTACGAGTTCAGGATCGTGCGACCCGATGGCAGCATGCATTGGCTTGCTTCACGCTCGACGCCAGTTTTCGACGAGACCGGCACCGTGGTGCGCCGCATCGGCGTGAACTGGGACATCACCGAGGCCAAGGTGCTCGAACAGGCGCAGCGCGACCGCGAAATCGCCCTGCGCGAGAGCCACGCCAAGTCCCATTTCATGGCCCGCATGAGCCACGAGCTGCGCACACCGCTGAACGCCATTCTCGGCTTCTCCCAGCTGCTGCTGGCGGCCGACGATACGGCGGACCGCGGGGCGCAACGCCAGAAACTCGCGAAGATCCAGACGGCCGGGCAGCAATTGCTGGCACTCGTCGATGGCGTGCTCGAACTGTCGGGCCTGGGCAGCGAACGCCCTGCAATGCAGTCTCCCGCCGCCGCCGTGGACGCTGCGCTGACGACACGGCCGCGCGTGCTCTACATCGAGGACAACGCGGTCAACATGATGATCGTCAGCGAGCTGCTGGCCCAGCGCACGCAGTACGAGTTTCACGGTGCCACGGACGGCACCAGCGGCGTGGCCATGGCGCGCGCACTACAGCCCGCGCTGGTTCTGGTGGACATGCAATTGCCCGACTTCGACGGCATCGAGGTGCTGCGGCGCCTGCGCGCCGACCCTGCCACAGCGCACCTGACCTGTGTGGCGCTGTCCGCGAATGCCATGCCCGACGATGTCGCCATCGCCCAGCAGGCGGGGTTTGCCGACTACTGGACCAAACCAATCGACCTGACCGAGTTCACCGCCGGCGTCGATCGCCTGGTGGCTGCGAAGCGCTAAGACAACGCTGATCAAGTCCCCTGGCCCGGCAATTGCTGCATTGAAGGCTGAGCAAGCACCAAGCAGAGGCCGACGATGAAGCAGCAGACCTTGGCGATGGCGGCAGATCAAGGCGCGGGGTTCGAGCGATTTCGCCGTCGCACCAAGCGCGAAGACTTTCTCGATGCCATGAATGCCATCGTGCCCTGGGCCGAGCTGTGCGCGGTGATCGAGCCGCACTATCCCAAGGCCGGCAACGGCCGGCGGCCGATCGGTCTGCAGCGCATGCTGCGCATTCACTTGCTCCAGCACTGGTTCAACCTGGCTGACAACGCCGTCGAGGAGGCGCTCTACGACATCGCCAGCCTGCGCCGCTTCGCCGGCATCGATCTGGGATGCGAGCGCGTGCCCGACGAGACCACAGTGCTCAAGTTCCGCCACCTGCTCGAGGAGCACGAGCTGGGCCCCAAGTTGTTTGCCGAAGTCGGGCGAGTACTGCAAGCCAGCGGATTTGCGCTCAAGACCGGCACCATCGTGGACGCCACGCTGATCGGCGCGCCGAGCTCGACCAAGAACGCCGACAAGGCGCGCGACCCTGAGATGCACCAGACCCGCAAAGGCCAGCAGTGGTACTTCGGCATGAAGCTGCACATTGGCGTGGACAGTCAGAGCGGGCTGGCGCACAGCGCAGTGGTGACGCCGGCCAACGTGCACGACAAGCATCCATTGCCCGACCTGTTGCACGGCAACGAGCGCCGAGTCTATGGCGACAGCGCGTATGCGAGCCAGAAGGCGCTGATCCAGGGCAAGGCGCCGAACGCGCTGGACTTCACCAACCAGCGCACGCGCAAGGCCGGCTGCGAAGTCGATGAGGTGAAGAAGGCAAAGAACCGCAACAAGTCGAGAATTCGCGCACGCGTCGAACACGTGTTCGCGGTGGTCAAGCGGCTGTGGGGCTTCGACAAGGTGCGCTACCGCGGCCTGGCCAAGAACGCAACGCGCGCCTTCGTGACGCTGGCGATGGCCAACATTTACCTCGCGCGTCGACCACTGTTGGCACAAGTGCGTGCGTAGTGCGGGCAAGGTGGGCCAATGGCCCGCAACCCGCGCCGCAGAAGGCCGATTGACGATGCAATGCGCCCTCAAACAGGGATTGAAGCACCGAATTCGCGCAAACTGACCCGCTGCGATTGACCGACTACTGGTTGGCGAAGAAGCGGTGACTTATTCAGCGTTGCCCTAAGCAAGGCGACTGCTGCGTCTACTGTTCCTACGGGACCGTCCCTTGCCCTCCTGTGCAGGAAACGGGTTCCAAGGGCTGCTGCGGCTGAACCGAGCCAGCCGTGCATTGGTCAGCAGACCTCAACGTCGGATTGAAGTCGGCACCGTCGAGGACAGCTTCTGGCTGATGCCGGGTACTCGGTCAGACGAGTTCAACGCCACATTGCTGACGTTCAAGAACGCATCCTGATTGGCCGCTTCGGGGCGAGCAGTTCCGAGAACCGGCTGTCGCAGGTCGGCCAGAAGCCGACAGCGGCGACGGGCCGCTTCTAGGTACTCCGCATCATCAAATCTCCGTCGTAAGCAACGCGGATTGACTTGATCGGCAGACCCGGCGTCACCAGCGGGGTCCCGATGTCGCTTAACCCAAAGGGAGCCCTTCGTTGCATCAATGTGTCGCTGCGAAGGCCGGCGCGTGATGGCGCGGCGGAGAGTGAACTGGTAAAACGCCGTCAAGATTCAAAAGCCGCCCCGGTCGTGAGGCGGGTAGTACCAACTGGGGAGCGATTGTTGGATCC
>JANNGJ010000408.1:0-1872 GCA_031403815.1 Burkholderiales bacterium
TTCAGAGTGGCTGGGTGCGCGCCAACAGCCACTCTGAAGCTGCGCGGCCGGCGCCGTTCATCGGCACCGGCGGCGGCTCATCCGCGCCGCCACGCCGGAGATCGCTGCGTTGGGCGAGGCCGCCCTGTGGGCAAGCTACGACCGCGTGACCTGCCCGACGCTGCTGCTGCGCGGCAGCAGCTCCGACCTGTTGTCGCCGGCCACCGCGCAGGCAATGACGCAGCGCGGCCCGAAAGCGCAGCTGCGCGAGTTCGCCGGTGTCGGCCACGCGCCGACGCTGGTCGCACCCGACCAGGTTGCCGCGGTGCGGGAGTTCTTGCTGAGCCCATGAAGACAGGCCTGGCCGAAGCTGCGGCCTCGGCGCCGATCGTGCAACTGCTCGATCTGGATGCCGATGCGGCGTCGCCCGAGCGCCAGACCGGGGCTGCCGTCGGTGGCATCGATGAGGCCGACCAACTCGAACGCGCGCGAGCCTTTGCCGGGCCGTTGCTGGCCGGCCAAGTGCTCGACACCGGTGAAGACGCATTGGCCCATGCCGAAGGCGTGGCCGCGATCCTGCGCGCCTTGGGTGCCGCACCCGCCATGCAGGCCGCCGCCTATCTGGTGTACGCCGGCGACTACCTGACCAAGCCCGAGGAGGTCGTGACCAAGGCCTTCGGTGCCTCGTACGCGAGCCTGGTGACGAACACGCGCAAGCTGGTCGCCATTCAACGTGCAGCGCGCCAAGCCCAGGTGTTGCACGAGCAGCGGGCCCAGCAGACCGAACGCGTGCGCAAGATGCTGCTCGCGTTCTCGCGCGACCTGCGCGTGGTGCTGCTGCGGCTGGCTTCGCGCCTGCAGACGCTGCGCTACTTCGCGGCTTCGCGGCGCCCGTGCCCGGCGCCGCTGGCCAGTGAGGCGATGCAGGTTTTTGCACCCCTGGCCAACCGCCTGGGCATCTGGCAGCTCAAGTGGGAGATCGAAGATCTGGCGTTCCGATTTCTGCATCCGGTGGACTACAAGGCGGTGGCGCGTCTGCTTGACGAAAAGCGGGTCGAGCGTGAACAGCAGGTCGAGGCCACTCGATGCCGCCTTGCCGATGCGTTGGCACGCCTGGGTGTGGCGGCCGAAGTGCACGGCCGCCCCAAGCACCTGTACAGCATCTGGAAAAAGATGCAGGGCAAGGGCATCGCTTTTGCGAACGTGTTGGACGTGCGCGCGTTGCGTGTGATCGTCGACACGCTGCCCGACTGCTACGCCGCGCTGAGCCGCGTGCACGAGCTCTACCGCGCCGTGCCGGGCGAGTTCGACGACTACATCGCACGCCCCAAGCCCAACGGCTACCAGAGCCTGCACACCGTGGTGGTGGGCAGCGATGGGCGGCCGCTGGAGGTGCAGATTCGCACCCGCACGATGCACGAGCACGCCGAGCACGGTGTCGCCGCACACTGGATGTACAAGGAAGCAGGTACACGCGGTTATGCCGGGGTCAGCGCCAGTGGCGAGTTTGAAGACCGCGTGGCCGAAGCGCGCAAGGCGGTGTTGCGCGAACTGCTGGCCTGGGAGCGCGACTTTGCCGGCCATGGCGGCGGCGCCAACAGCGCTGCCTTTGACGACCGCATCTACGTCTTCACCCCCCAGGCCACCATCATCGATCTGCCCACGGGCGGCACGGCGGTGGATTGTGCATACGCCGTCCACACCAACCTGGGCCACCGCTGCCGCGGGGCCAAGGTTGACGGCGCGCTGGTCACGCTGAACACGCCGCTCAAGTCGGGCCAAACCGTGGAGGTGGTGGCCGCCAAGGAGGGCGGGCCTTCACTGGACTGGCTCAATGCCGAGTTGGGCTACCTGGCCAGCCAGCGCTCCAAAGCCAAGGTGCGCGCCTGGTTC
>JANNGJ010000409.1:0-3296 GCA_031403815.1 Burkholderiales bacterium
GACCTTCCTCCATCGTCAGCAGGATCTCGCCAATGCCGAACAGGCCGATGACGGCGATCAGGAAGTCGAAGCCTTTGAGCAGCGTCGTGAAGCCGAACGTCAAGCGCAACTGCCCGGTCACCGTGTCGAGGCCGACCGCCGCAAGGCCGAAGCCCAACATCATCGCCGCGAGCGTCTTGAACGGCGACCCACGGCTCATGCCAACGAAACTGCAGAAAGTCAGCAAATAGACCGCGAAGAATTCCGGCGGACCGAACTGGAGCGCGAACTTGGCCACCAGCGGCGACAGGAACGTGATCAGCACCACTGCCACGAACGCGCCGACGAACGACGAAGTGAATGCCGCGGTGAGCGCCTCGCCGGCGCGCCCCTGCTGCGCCAGCGGATAGCCGTCGAACGTGGTCGCCACCGACCACGGCTCGCCCGGAATGTTGAACAGGATCGAGGTGATTGCGCCGCCGAAGAGGGCACCCCAGTAGATGCACGACAGCATCACGATCGCCGAGGTCGGTGACATCGTGAACGTCAACGGAAGCAGGATCGCCACGCCGTTGGCGCCGCCCAGCCCGGGCAGCACGCCGATCAGCACGCCCAGGATGATGCCGACGAACATCAGGCCAATGTTCACCGGCGTGAGCACCACCGCGAAACCCTGTATCAGGGAGCTGAGTTCTTCCATTTTCTTGTTCTCCGGAAGCGGTGGCAGCTCAGTAGCCGAGGAAGCTCAGTGGTTCGAGCGTGCCCTTGTACAGCGGCACCTTGAACCAGACCTCGAACATCATGAAGAAGACCGTCACCACGATCACCGACAACACCACGCTCTTCACGCGCGGGTAGTCGCCCAGAATGATCATGAACAACGCGATGTAGAGCGCCGAGGCCAAGTAGAGCCCGAGGAACCAGATCGCCAGCACATACACCGCGGCCGGCAGCAACACCGACAAAACGCGGCCCATCTGCAGGCGGTCGACGAAGGCGCCGTCATCGCGCGTCTTGGCATTGAGCGACTGGTAAATCACGCCCAGCGACGAGACGCTGAGGATCAGACCGATGTAGAACGGAAAATAGCCCGCACCCGGCCCATCGCTGGCCCAGCCGGCACCCAGGCGCCTGGCTTCGACCATCACCACGGCGCCGATGATGAAGAGAATCGCGCCCACCACCGTGTCGACACGGCAGTTCCTGACCAGCACCGGGCTGTCGGCCGCGTCAGGGGTCTGTTCAAGCGACATGGGGGCTCCAAGAGTTGGCCAGGCGGCCGGAGGGCATCAAGCCGCGCAGGGCACGGGCCAGGCGGTGAGACACAGGACGTGCGCCTCACGCCCTGGGGGCGCAAGGCGCAGCAGAACAGCCCGCTACGGTTTGGCCAGGAAGCCGGCTTCCGTCATCAACAAGCGGTGCTGGATGTCAGCGCTTGACAGCCACTTGACGTAGTCGGTGCCACTCAAGGCGGTGGTGTTGAAGGCGCCCTTCTCCATAAAGTCCTTCCAGTCCGGCGTCTCACGCACCTTCTTCATCAGGTCCACGTAGTAAGCCGTCTGGGCAGGCGTGACGCCTGGCGCCATGAAGATGCCACGCAACATCAGGTAGTCGGTAGGGACGCCAGCCTCTTTGCAAGTGGGGATGTCACTCCAGGCCTCCTTGTCGGTGATCTTTTCCTTGTAGGGCATGCGCTGATCATCAAAGACGCAGAGCGGGCGCAGTTTGCCGGCACGCCATTGGGCGACGGCCTCGATCGGGTTGTTCACCGTGGCGTCAACGTGTCCACCGACCAGTTGCACCGCAACCTCGCCGCCACCCCGGTAGGGGATATAGATGAACTTGGTGCCCGTGGCTTTCTCGATGCCGGCGGTGATGATTTGGTCTTCCTGCTTGGAGCCGGTGCCGCCCATCTTCATCTTGTTCGGGCCGGCGGCCTTGACTGCGGCCAAGAACTGGCTCGCCGTCTTGTGCGGCGAGTCGGCATTCACCCACAGCACGAACTGGTCAAGCGCCATCATCGACACCGGCGTCATCTCCTTCCAGTTGAAAGGCACGCCGGTGGCCAGGGGTGTCGTGAACAGGTTCGACAAGGTAATGATGACTTTGTGCGGATCGCCCTTCGCCTCCTTCATGGCCAGGAAACCTTCGGCACCCGCGCCGCCGGCCTTGTTGGCCACGACCATGGACTCCTTCATCAACTTGTTCTTGACGATGACGCCCTGGATAAAGCGCGCCATCTGGTCGGCGCCGCCGCCGGTGCCCGCAGGCACGATGAACTCCACTGGCTTGGACGGCTGCCACGTCGCCTGGGCTTGCGCCACGCCCGCCACAGCCAAAAAGGCTGCGGCAACTGCTGCGCCGAGCGCAAGTTTTCCACGAGTCATAGGGTTATCTCCTGAGAGGCATGTAGAGCAAAGACATCTGCTTGGCTGGTCAACAGCGCCTGTCTTTCAACGCGGCATGATGGTCCAACTGTTGCAGCCAAAAATGATTGACCGCAGTCAACTTCCAAATTAATCGCACGCAGCCGCCGCCGCGCCTAGGGCAATCACCTAGACGCAAAATTTGTCTTCAACAATTTGTGTCAGCGCGGTGCCGACAGTGCATTGCTGACCAGCCGCGACGTGATGTCGACGATCTGGATCATGCGGTCATAGGCCATGCGCGTGGGGCCAATCACGGCCAGCGTGCCGACCACCTGGCCATCGACTTCATAAGGCGCGCTGACGACCGACAGCTCCTCGAAGGGCACCACGCGGCTCTCGCCGCCGATGTAGATACGCACACCCTCGGCGCGGCTGCTGACATCGAGCAGGCGCATCAGCTGCGTCTTCTGCTCGAACAGGTCGAACAACTTGCGCAGCGAGCCCATGTCGTTGCCGAAGTCTTGCACCGCCAGCAGGTTGCGCTCGCCGCTGACCACCAGTTGCTCGGTGGCATCAGCCATCGCTTCCGTGCCGGCTTGCACCGCGGCCTGCATCAAGGACGAAATCTCGCCACGCAACGCCTCCACCTCATGCTGCAGGCGCTCGCGCACGCCATCGAGCGTGAGGCCGGCGTAGTGGCTGTTGAGGTAGTTGCTGGCCTCGACCAGCTCGGACTGATTGTGGTCACGCGCCGTCATGATCACGCGGTTCTGCACGTCGCCTTCCGGCGACACCAGGATCAGGAGAACGCGCCGCTCGCCCAGGCGCAGGAACTCGATATGGTGGAACACGCCCGTCTTCTTCGGTGCCGTGACGACCCCGACAAAGTTCGACAAGCTCGACAGCAAGTGCGCGGCATTGGCGATCACACGCTGCGGCTGGTCGGGC
>JANNGJ010000410.1:0-2055 GCA_031403815.1 Burkholderiales bacterium
CTCGAAGGGGTAGGGTTGCAGGCGCGCCAGGAGCGGATTCATGCGCTTGATCATAGGTCAGCGCCTGCGCGTGAAACACTTGCGCGCATGATCCGTCGCATGCTGTGGTTGCTGGCTGTCTTGGGTGTTGCGTACGCGGCCGTGCTGGCTGCGCTTTGGTTCGGCCAGGAGCGCCTGCTCTTCTTCCCGCAGACCTTGCCGGCCACGCACCGTTTCGCCGTCGATGCCGATGTACACGAAGCCTGGATCGAAGTGCCCGGCGCGCGCCTCAACGCGTTGCACCTGCGCTTGCCCCAACCCGATGGCGTCGTCTTTTTCCTGCATGGCAACGGCGGCAGCCTCGACAACTGGTTCGTCAACGCCGCCTTTTACCGCGCCGCCAATCTCGACCTGTTCATGCTTGACTACCGCGGCTATGGCAAGAGCAGCGGGCGCATCGAAAGCCAGGCCCAACTCGAAGCCGATGTGCGCGCCGCCTGGGCGGCCGTGGCGCCGCGTTATGCCGGCCAACGCCGCGCGATTTACGGCCGCTCGCTCGGCACCGGCTTGGCAGCCTCACTCGCCGCCGAAGTCCAGCCCGAGCTGACCGTGCTGGTCTCGCCCTTCGAGAGCATGACGGCGCTGGCTGGCGAGATCTACCCCTGGGTGCCTTCAGCGCTGTTGCGCTACCCGCTGCGCACCGATCTGGCCTTGGCGCGCATTCGCGGCCCGGTCTGGATGGCCCACGGCGAGCGCGACGAGGTGATCCCGCTGCAGCATGCCGAGCGCCTGTTGGCACGCTTCCCGCAGGCGCAGCTGCTGCGCGTGCCCGGCGCCGGGCACAACGATCTGCAGGAGTTTGAGGCCTACCGCGTCGGCCTGCGCAGCGCGCTGCGCCCATGATGGCGCGCGGCGCGGAACGCCTTTGGTCTGCTACAGGCGTCCGACGCAGCCCGGCGCGCCGCAGCGACAGGCCAGCTTGCCTGCATGGTGGGTTTCGCCGTAGTTGACGGTGATCTCGTCGCCCAGCGCAATCGCGCCGAGTGCGTAGAACTCGACGCGGCCCTGGCGGATGCACAGGCGCGCGTTGGGGCGGCAGCTGTGGTTGGTGTAGCGCATCGGGTCGCTCGACTTGGAGAAGTCGATGGCCTTCCTTGCTGACACCTCGACGATCATGATGCGCTCGTGCCGCGTGGCGCGGATGCGCGCGTCGGCAATGCTGATGGCCTCGCCGCGGATCTCGCCGATCTTGCGCCGCGGTGGAATGGGTTCGGCGGCAAATGCGCCGTGGCCGTCGATGCGGCTCGGCGCTGCATCGACGGCGAATTTCTGGTACGCAGGTCGCGCGGCTGCGTCAGGCATCCGTGCCGATCGACGGCAATTCGACGCGCGGCGCCGGCTTCCAGCCTTTCTTGCGGTACTCGGCCACCACGTCGGTGTAGATGCCTCCGCGCACATTCCAGTCGGCACTGATGCGCACGAAGCGCGGCTGCGTGGCCTTGACGATGTCTTCGAGAATCGTGTTGGTGACTTTCTCGTGGAAGGCGCCCTCGTTGCGGTAGCTCCAGAAGTACATCTTCAGGCTCTTCAACTCGACGCAGGTTTTGTCGGCCACCATTTCGATGACGAAGCGCGCGAAGTCGGGCTGGCCGGTCAACGGGCACAGGCAGGTGAACTCGTCGAGCGAGAAGCGGATGGTGTAGTCGCGCTGCGGCGCGGGGTTGGGGAAGACATCCAATTCCTTGGTCGGCGCACTCGGCGGGGTGGCCGGGGCAAGGCGTTGGCGGGGGCTGCTCTTGGCCATGGGATGGGGTCGGTTTCGAGGGGCCTCGATGGTATCATCCAGGTCCTTCCCCGCACCCCTCTGCGGCGAGTTTTCCCTTAAGAATCAATCACTTGGCAACGGCGACGGCTCTCGTCGCCGTTGCCCTTTGCGGCCCGCCCATGCGCCTGAATTCGATCAAACTCTCGGGCTTCAAGTCCTTCGCCGACCCCACCACCTTCCAGTTGCCGGGCCAGTTGGTCGGCGTGGTCGGGCCCAACGGTTGCGGCAAGTCCAACATCATGGACGCGGTG
>JANNGJ010000411.1:0-2495 GCA_031403815.1 Burkholderiales bacterium
GCCATCGACGACACCGTGATTGAAGACGGCGTCAAGTTGGACAACCTGGTGCAGATCGGCCATAACGTGCGCGTCGGCGCCCACAGTGCCATGGCCGGCTGCGTCGGCATTGCCGGCAGCACCCGCATCGGTGCCCACTGCACGTTGGGCGGTGGGGCCATCGTGCTGGGTCACCTGGAGCTGGCGGACCACGTGCACGTGTCTGCCGCCACCACCATCACCCGCTCTATCCGCGAGCCTGGCCAATACAGCGGCGTCTACCCCTTCGACGACAATGCCGCCTGGGAGAAGAACGCGGCCACCCTGCGCCAATTGCACGCCTTGCGTGACCGCCTGCGGGCGCTGGAGAAGAAATCGATATGACCTTGCCTGTGCTCGACATCCACAAGATCCTGAAGAAGCTGCCCCACCGCTACCCGATCCTGTTGGTTGATCGCGTGCTGGAAATCGAGCTTGGCGTGCGCATCAAGGCGCTGAAGAATGTCACGATCAATGAGCCTTTCTTCATGGGCCACTTCCCGGCGCGGCCGGTCATGCCCGGCGTGTTGATGCTTGAGGCCTTGGCCCAGACGGCTGCACTGCTGTCGTTTCAAAGCACTGGCGACGAGCCGGGCGATGACACCGTGGTCTATTTTGTCGGCATCGACGGTGCGCGATTCAAGCGTGTGGTGGAGCCGGGTGACCAACTGATCCTTGAGGCCTCGATCGAACGCGCCAAAGGCGGCATCTTCAAGTACAAGACACGCGCCAGTGTCGACGGCCAGACCGCGGTTGAGGCCGAACTGATGTGCACCATGCGCAAGATCGCGTGAGCCCGTGGGCCTGATCCACGCCACGGCCATCGTTGACCCAGGCGCCGAGCTAGCGGCGTCGGTGGTTGTCGGCCCCTACGCCGTGATCGGCGCGGGCGTGCAGCTTGGTGAGGGCAGCAGCGTCGGCGCCCATGCCGTGATTGAAGGGCCGACCACCATTGGTCGTGACAACCGCATCTTTGCCCATGCCAGCCTGGGCGGTGCGCCGCAGGACATGAAGTACCGTGGTGAGCCGACTCGCTTGACCATCGGCGACCGCAACACGATTCGTGAGTTCTGTACCTTCAACCGCGGCACCGTGCAGGATGGCGGCACCACGCGCATTGGCGATGACAACTGGATCATGGCCTATGTTCACATTGCGCACGATGTGCAATTGGGCAACCACACCATTTTGGCCAACAACGCCACCTTGGCGGGTCACGTGCACGTTGGTGACTGGGTCATCGTCGGGGGCCTGACGGGGGTGCACCAGTTCTGCCACATCGGTGCGCACGCGATGACCGGGTTCCAGAGCCATGTATCGCAAGACATCCCGCCCTTCATGATGGCGGTTGGCAACCCACTGGCGGTGCGCGGCTTCAATGCCGAGGGTCTGCGCCGACGTGGTTTCACGGCCGAACGTATCGCCCAGGTCAAGCAGATCCACCGCTTGCTCTATCGCGATGGCCTGACCCTGGAGCAGGCCACGGCCGCGATCCAGGCTTTGCAAAGCGCCGCGGTCGAAGGCGGTGGCGAGGCCGACGTGCAGGCAGTGCTCGACTTTCTCGCGGCCTCGACCCGCGGCATCGCCCGCTAGACCATGCGCCTGGCAATGGTGGCTGGCGAAGCCTCGGGCGATCTGCTGGCCGGTCTGTTGTTGAGGGGTTTGAAGGCGCGGTGGCCCAGCCTGTCTGCGGCGGGCATTGGCGGCCCGCAGATGGCCGCCCAAGGTTTCGAGCCCTGGTGGCCGAGCGACAAGCTGGCCGTGCGCGGCTATGTCGAAGTGCTGCGCCACTACCGCGAGATCCTTGGCATTCGGCGTGATCTGACCGCCCGCTTGCTGGCCGACCCACCCGACGCCTTCATCGGCGTCGATGCACCCGACTTCAACCTTGATCTGGAAGCGCGCCTCAAGGCTGCGGGCACCAAGGCCATCCACTTCATCTGCCCGTCGATCTGGGCCTGGCGCGGCGAGCGGGTGGCCAAGATCGCCAGGAGCGTTGACCATGTCCTGTGCCTTTTCCCCTTCGAGCCGGCCTTGCTGGCGCAGCAGGGCATTGCCGCGACCTACGTCGGCCATCCGCTGGCCGATGCGATCCCGCTCGAGCCGCCACGGGCCACCGCCCGGCAGGCGCTGGGCTTGAACGCCGACGCCAGCGTGGTGGCCCTGCTGCCCGGCAGTCGTCGTTCAGAGATTCAATACATTGCGCCCCTGTTTTTGCAGGCGGCTGCACGCCTTCATCGGCAACGTCCGGCGCTTCGCTTCCTGCTGCCCATCGCCCCCGGCCTGCGCAGCCTGTTGGCGCCGATGCTGCCGCAGCACGCCGGGGCGACGCCCATCACGCTGGTCGACGGCCGCTCGCACGAGGTCTTGGCGGCTTGCGATGTGACCCTGATTGCCAGCGGCACGGCCACGCTCGAGGCCGCCCTTTTCAAGCGGCCGATGGTCATCGCTTACCGCATGAACGGCCTGAGCTGGCA
>JANNGJ010000412.1:0-5904 GCA_031403815.1 Burkholderiales bacterium
CCGGCTGCACGCTTGAAGCTGAAGACCACATCGTCGGCGGTGAAAAGCGTACCGTCGTGGAATTTGACGTTGCGGCGCAGGTCGAAGCGCCACACCGTCGGTGAGGTCTGCGCCCATTTCGTGGCCAGGGCCGGCGCCAGGCCGAGCTTTTTGTCGC
This sequence comes from Burkholderiales bacterium, assembly GCA_031403815.1. Classification (GTDB taxonomy): domain Bacteria; phylum Pseudomonadota; class Gammaproteobacteria; order Burkholderiales; family Burkholderiaceae_C; genus CADEEN01. The sequence goes on from JANNGJ010000412.1 coordinate 158, forward strand.
GGCCGACCAGAGGTTCATAGACGTTGCCGGTGATAGACAACTGCAGCGACTCGTTGAGCGAGTGCGGGTCCATCGAGGTGGCGTCGCCCTGGTTGGCGACGCGCAACGTGGCGGCCTGCGCGAGGCCGCAGGCGGCAGCCAACGCAGCGGCGATCAGAGTGGCTTGGAAGCGGTTCATGGCGTTCTCCTTCGATGCAATGGGGCGCGGCTCAGTGGCCGGCAGTCGACTTGTCGATGCGCAGGCGCGGATCGACGGCGAAGTACAGCATGTCGACGATCAGGTTGATGACGACGAAGATCAGGGCGATCAAACACAGGTAGGCCGCCATCACGGGAATGTCGGCGAACTGCACCGCCTGGATAAACAACAGGCCCATGCCGGGCCACTGGAACACGGTCTCGGTGATGATGGCGAAAGCGATCAGTGAGCCGAGTTGCAGGCCGGTGATCGTGATCACCGGCACCAGGGTGTTCTTCAGGGCGTGGCCGAAATAGACCGCGCGGTCGGGCAGGCCGCGGGCGCGCGCGAACTTGATGTAGTCGGTACGCAGCACCTCGAGCATCTCGGCGCGCACCAGGCGCATGATCAAAGTGAGCTGGAAGATCGACAGCGTGACGGCGGGCAGGATCAGGTGCTTCCAGCCGTCTTGCGTCAACAAGCCCGTGGTCCAGGCGCCGAGGGCGACCGTGTCGCCGCGGCCGAAGCTCGGAAGCACTTTCAGCGTCACGGCGAAGAGCAGGATCAACAGAATGCCGATCAGAAAGGTTGGCAGCGAAACGCCGAGCAGCGAAAACGTCATCAGCGCCTGCGACAGGAAGTTGCCGCGCTTCAAGGCCGCATAGACGCCCATCGGAATGCCGAGGGCCAGCGCCAACACTGCCGCGCCGAAGGCCAATTCGACGGTGGCCGGAAAACGCTCGACGATCAGCGATGAGACCTTGCGGCCCTGGCGCAGCGAGAGGCCGAACTCGCCTTGCAGGGCATTGCCGACGAAGGCCGCGAACTGGACCGGGAAGGGCTGATCCAGACCGAGATCGGCGCGCAGTTGCACGCGCTGCTCGGGCGTGGCGTCTTGTCCGAGCAAATTGGTGACGGGGTCGCCGACATACTGAAACAGCATGAAGGCGATGAAGGCCACGGTGAGCATCACCATGATGGCCTGGGCCAGGCGGCGGAGGATGAAGACGATCATGCTGGTGGGGCCCGCCGCGGCGCCGCTGCGGCTGAGTTCAGTTCACCTTTACCGCACGCATGTCGATTCGGTTGTCGGCCCGGTGGTAAAGCTCGACGTTTTTCTTCATGGCCCACGGAATGACCTGGTTGTGCAGCGGAATGTGTGAGACATCCTGGTGCGACAGCAGCAGCGCCTGCTCGATCAACCCATTGCGGTTCTTCTGATCGACCTCCTGCTTGATGCGCTCGACCAGCGCATCCATCTGCGGGTTGCTGTAGCGGCCGACGTTGTAGTTGCCGTCGCCCTGCGCGCCGACGGTGCGCACCAAGGACTGCAATGAATACAGCGCATCAAAGGTCGGCACACCCCAGCCGAGCATGTAGATGCTGGCCTCGTAGCGCTGAATCATCGGGAAATAGGTGGTCAAAGGCAGTGTGCGCAGCTTGGCCTTGACGCCGATGCGGGCCCACATGGCCGTCACCGCCTGGCAGATCTCTTCGTCGTTGATGTAGCGGTTGTTGGGGCAGGCAAAGTCGACCTCGAAACCGTTCGGGTAGCCGGCACTGGCCAGAAGTGACTTGGCCGCCGCCACGTCGTAGGGCCAGCGCGCGTCGGCCTTCTTGGTCCAGCCGTTGACCTGCGGTGCAATCAAGGCGCCTGTTGGCTGGGCCAGGCCGCGCATCGTCACCCGGCTCAGGGTCGGGCTGTCGATGGCCTGGTACAGGGCCTTGCGCACGCGAACGTCTTTCAGCGGGTTCTTGCCCTTGACGTTGCTGCCGGGCAGCTCGTCCCGGAACTGGTCCATGCCGAAGAACAGGGTGCGGTTCTCGGAGCCGTCCACCACGCGGAGGTTGGGCGCGCTGCGCAGCTTCACCAGGTCGGCCGGCGAAGGGTCGAGCACGAAGTCAACTTCCCCCGACAGCAGCGCTGCAACACGTGTCGCCTCCGACTTGATCGGCGAGTAGATGATTTCAGTGAGGTTGCCCTCCATCTTGCCCCACCACGCCGGATTCTTCACCAGCACCAGCTTCACATCCTGCTCCCAGCTCTTGAACATGAAGGGGCCGGTGCCGTTGGCATTGCGGTGCGCGAAGTTCTCGTCCTTGGTCTTGATGTCCTTGGGCTCGACCGATTTGTTCTTCTCGGCCCAGCCCTGGTCCAACATGCGCAGCTCCGTGAGTTGGCGCTGCAGCACGGGGTTGGGACCCTTGGTCATGATGTCGATCGTCGAGTCATCGACCTTGACGATGCGCTCGATGCCCTGGGTGTAAACACCGTAGTTGGACGTCTTCGACATTGCCCGCTCGAGTGAGAACTTCGCGTCGTCGGCATCAAACACGGCGCCGTCATGGAACTTGACGCCCTTGCGCAGTGTGATGCGCACCTGCGTCGGGCTCATCTGCGTGAAGCTCAGCGCCAGCAGCGGCTCTAGCTCGAACTTCTTGTTGTAGTAAAAGAGTGACTCGTAGACGGCAGCGTGCACGCCATTGGCCAGGGCGTTGTTCTGGGAATGAATATCCCAGGTGGGAATGTCGCTTGCACTGGTCCACTTGAACGTGGCTGCCGAAACAGGCATCGAAACATAGGCAGCGACCACCGTCAGCAGGGCGACACTGGAAGCAAACTGGCGCACCATCTTGAAATCTCCGAGGTTCGAAAATGCAGCATCTTCCGCAATTCGCGTGCCGACCGCAAAGGGGTCTAACCCGATACGGGGCAGCCCTCGGATTCAGTGCAGCGTGACGTCGCCGTACCAGGTGGCCAGCTGCGACTGGGTGTTGTCCCCGTCTGTCATCAGCGCCAGCGCCTGCAATGCGCCGGGGGCCTCACCGAAGGCCAGGCGATAGTCCGCCGCCAGGTCGCGGCGGTAGCTGCGCCATGCCCCCAGCCCAACCGTGCCCGATTCGACAACGATCTTGCGGATGCGATCGGTGCGTGGGTGAACGATGACGCTGCCGACAGGCGCCGTGGCATCCCACACATACATCAGGGTGGCAAAGGGCGGGGCTTCTCCGGTCAGCGCGCGCGCCAGCTCGAACAGCATCTGGTTGCGTGCCGAGAGCCGAGCGAGATCGCCGTCGAACGAGAAGATCAGCCGCGCCGCCGCGTCGTCGCGATCAGCCCGTGACACGTCGGCGTCGGTGGGCACCACCTGTACCCACCAGGAAAACTCGACCTCGCCAATTGCTTCCGGCGCGCGCGGAGCTGGGCGACGCCACATCGACGCCGAGCTGCCGGCCATGGCCGCAACGGCCAGCCGCCCGTCTTTGCGTTCGCTGCGGTACTCGGTCGCGCGCTTGCCGGGGAGGAGCACGGGCTGCCAAGCCGAGGCCAGCTCGGGTGCGGCCGGCGGCGTGGCGCAGCCGGCCAGCGCGAGCACACCAGCGATGGCCAGCAAGAAGCGCGCTGCGGTGCCAGGCCAAACCTTAGTGATCATGGTCGGGTCAAGAAAAAGGGCCGCTCGACGCGGCCCTTGCGATCAAACGTGGTCGCGTCAGAAGCGATGGAGGATGCCGAAGGCGACGCTGTTGGCATCGGTACCGCGGGTCGACGTCACGCCGCCATTGAAGCCTGCCTGGCCGGGTGCGGCCTGGCCCAGGTTCTTGTTGTCGAAGTGGGTCAACACGGCGTTCAGGTCGGTGCGCTTCGACAGCGCGTAGGTGTAGGCCACCCCGTAGGTCGATGTGTCGGCGTTGTTGGGGCGCTTGTCGTTGAGGTTGGTGTAAGCCACGTAGAACGTGTTCGGCCCGGTTTTCAGCCTGTAGCCGACGTGAACCAAGTCCGCATCCTGCTTCGCCGCGTTGACGAAGGCAGCCTGGACCACCCCAGCCGCCGCCGCGCCAACCACCGGTGTCAAGCTGGTCGCAATACCAGAAACGCCCGACGGGTTGTCGTCCTTGATCTTCACCACCATAGCGCTGACCTTGCTAGGCCCGAAGACATAGGACGCGCCCAGCAAAGTCGATGTCAGCGAGTCCAAGCCAAGGTCGTTGTTGCGCTTGTTGTACGCGGCACCGACCAGCAGGTCGCCCATGCGGTAGGAGGCCTGGCCGCCCATGAAGCGGTCCGCAGCGCTGTTGCCGCTGACGTTGCCAAAGGCGTACATCGCCGACGCAGTCAGCCCGCCCAAGACGATGCGGTACTGAACTGAGTTGCTGCGCCGGATGTCGATACCTTGCGGAATCGCCGCCGCTTGACCGGCGGCCAAGCTGGACTGCGTCTCCATGATGTCAAACGAATACACCAACTCATAGGCCGGCGTGTACTGGCGGCCGGCGACCACCGCGCCCACGGGCGTGACCAAGCCGACATAGAGTTGGCGGTCCCAGAAAGCCCCTGCCAGGTTGACACCCAGCGTCGCGCCCAGACCGGCTGCGACAGCACTCGTCGCGCCCTGGATGGCGCACGTGGGCAGGCCATTGGCGCCACTGGGTGTGGTGACGGGGCACAGGGCTGGAACCAAGAGCCGCGCATCCACCAGGCGATCCGGCACCTGCGAGCCCGACACCGGCCGGTTGGTGATCGTGCCGTTGTTGGCCTCCGTGCGGTTCTCCATCACGAATAGGGCACGCCAGCCGCCACCGAGATCCTCGTTGCCTCGCAGGCCGAAGCGCGTGCCTTCCATGATGCCGCTGATCAACGCGGTGTCCGCACCGTTCCTGTAGCCGGTGACGCGCTGAACACCGACATCAACGATGCCATACAAAGTGACGCTGTTGGGCACAGCAGTCTGGGCCAGACAAGCACCGCTCGCAGCGGCAACCAAGGTCAGGACGAGGGCACGTTTCATGTTGGGTGTCTCCAGTTTCGCAACCTCAGGCATGTTGAACCATTCAAGGCGCAAGCGCACCCGCATGTTGCATCGGGCCAACGCCTGTTTTCCCTGACGACGCAAAGCTGGCGGGCAGGAAAAAGGCCGCCCGAAGGCGGCCTTGGCTAACGCGCGTTGCGCTAAGTCAGCGATCAGAAGCGGTGAGCGACGCCCACTTCAAACTTCGCCTTCTTGTCGGCAACCGTCGCGCCAGAGCCGCTGACCTTGACCAAGTTAGCGTAAGTGTAGGTACGCTTCGACAGCGCATAGTCCCCACCGATGCCGAAGCGCTTGATGTTCTCATCGCTCCAGTCTCCGTAGCCGACCTTGATGGTGACTGCGCTTACCGGGATGGTCGCGCTGACGGACCAACGGTCAACTTCCGTGGTGGCAGACGTGTCGCCCTTTTCGAACTGACCCAGCAACGTGGCGACGCCGAAGTTGTACTTGCCGTAGAAGCCTGTGGTCGTCCGATCCAACGGGTTCTTGTCGTAGGCCACAGCCAGCGACAACGGGCCTGCTTCGTAACGCACGCCGAAGCCGACCGGGCGCTCCGAAGTCGGGAATGCCGTGGCGGCGGTCGTGCTCGAACCACCGGTGGCGATCTGGCCTTCGCCAGCAGCAATCGCGGCGTTGATGCTCAGACCACCCAGGCTCGGCGAGCGATAGTGGATCTGGTTGTTCGCACGCACCGTGGCGCCGATGCCGCCAGTGTGCACGGTGCCGCCAACGCCGTCGCCGCCACCCCAGGCCTCGTAGTT
>JANNGJ010000413.1:0-7308 GCA_031403815.1 Burkholderiales bacterium
TCGGCCTTGCTGTGAGGCCCGGCCCTCGAACAACCACCAGGAGTACCCGATGACCCAGCCCCTTGACCGCCTCATGACCCGCCGCCTCTTCGTGGCCGCGGCTGCCGCAGCGGCCTGCGCCGCTGCACCTTTGGCCCAAGCCCAAGCATGGCCGGCCAAACCCGTGACCATCGTCGTGCCATTCCCGCCCGGCGGCGGCACCGATGCCTTCGCGCGTCCGTTGTTCGCCATGATGACCAAGAACGTCGGACGTCAGTTCGTCATCGACAACAAGGGCGGCGCTGGCGGCACCCTGGGCGCAGGCATCGCGGCCAAGTCTGCGCCCGACGGCTACACCTTCTTCATGGGCGCGGTGCACCACGCCATCGCCCCCGGCATGTACCCCAAGCTGGACTACAACATCGAGAGCGATTTCATCCCCGTCGGCCTGATCTCCAGCGTGCCGCAGGTGATCGTGGTCAACCCGCAGAAGGTGACGGCCAAGACCCTGCCCGAGCTGCTCGACTTCTTGCGCAAGAACCCGGGCGAGCTGAACTACGGCTCGGCCGGCAACGGCACCTCGCACCACCTGGCCGGCGAGTTGTTCAAACTGCAGACCAAGACCTTCATCACCCACATCCCCTACCGCGGCGCCGGGCCAGCGCTGCAAGACCTGATTGCCGGCCAGGTCGACCTGATGTTCGACGGCCTGGGCTCGTCGGCCAACCACATCAAGAGCGGCCGCATTCGCGCCATCGCCGTGGCCGCTGGCAAGCCGGCGCCGGGCTTCCCCGAGGTGCCGCTGGCCAAGGCGGTGGGCGCGCCGAACTACGAAGTGGCCACCTGGTACGGCCTGTGGGCGCCCAAGGGCACGCCGCGCGAGGTCATCACGGCGATGCAGAACGAAATGAAGAAGGCGCTCAATGGCGACGAGTTGAAGACCCTCTGGACCGGCCTGGGCACCGAAACCCCGAACCTGTGGGGCGACGACTATGGCCGCTTCGTCTCGGCCGAAGTCAAGCGCTGGGCCGAGGTGGTGAAGTCATCGGGCGCGAAGCTGGATTGATGCGGGGCACGGTTCGCTGCGAAGTGGGTGCGGGCGGCATCGCCCGCATCACGATCTCCAACACCACCAAGCTGAACGCACTCTCGGCGGCGATGTGGCGCGAGCTGCGCGCCCACGTTGAAGGCCTGGCCAGCGACGTACGGGTGGTGGTGGTGCGCGGCGATGGCGGCGACTTTGCCGCCGGTGGCGACATCGAGGAGTTCACCGAGTTCCGCTTCGAAGAGTCCACCCTGCGCCGCTATCACGAGCAAGACGTGCTGCCGGCGTTGAGAGCCATGTTGGCCTGTGACGTGCCGCTGGTGGCGCAGATCGAGGGCGCCTGCATCGGTGGCGGCCTGGAGATTGCGGCCTGCTGTGATATCCGTATCGCCGGCGCCTCCAGCCGCTTCGGTGTGCCGATTGCCAAGCTCGGCTTCCCGATGGCGCCGGCCGAGCTCGAGATCGTGGCCGCCGTGGTGGGCGTCACCACCCTTCGTGAACTGCTGCTCGAAGCCCGCGTGCTCGACGCCGAAGCCGCGCGCGCACGTGGCCTGGTCACGCGCGTCGTGGCCGACGCTCTGGTGGCAGCCGAGGCCGAGCGCACCGCCGAGCGCATTGCTTTGCTGTCGCCACAGGCCTTGCGCCTGAACAAACGCGCCCTGCGCGAATTCGCCGCGCCCCCCTTGTCCAGCGCGGAACAGCGCAGCGCTCACTACGCCTATGCCGACAGCGTCGAGCACCGCGAGGGACTGGCCGCCTTCAATGACAAACGCGCACCGCGTTTTTGAAAACCGACATGCACGAGAACCTTTTCAGCGCGCTGCGCGCCGCCTTCCCGGCCCAGGTCGACGCCGTGGCCATAGAGACCTGCGACACCGCCGCGCCGCTCTACTACACCTGGCGCGACATCGACCGCGCCAGCGCCCGCATCGCCAACCTGCTGGCTTCACTCGAGCTGCCTGCGGGCGCGCGCGTGGCGGCGCAAACCGACAAGAGCGTCGAGGCCCTGCTGCTCTACCTGGCCGTGCTGCGCGCCGGCTATGTCTATCTGCCGCTGAACACCGCCTACCAGGCCGGCGAGATCGAGTACTTCATCGGCAACGCCGAGCCCAGCGTGGTGGTCTGCAGCCCGCGCAATTTCGCCTGGGTCAGCACCCTCGCCTTCAAGGCCGGCGTGCAGAACGTCTTCACGCTGGGTGACGACCGCAGCGGCAGCCTGCTCGAGCGCGCCGCCTGGCACAGCGACGAGCAGGTGCCGGCGGTCTCGCAGGCCGACGACCTGGCCGCCATCCTCTACACCAGCGGCACCACCGGGCGCAGCAAAGGCGCCATGCTGACGCACGCCAACCTGCTGTCCAACGCGCGCACACTGCAGGCCTACTGGGGTTGGCAGGCCAGCGATGTGCTGATCCACGTGTTGCCGGTGTTCCATGTGCATGGCCTGTTCGTGGCCAGCCACGGTGCCCTGTTGGCCGGCGCCAAGGTGCTGTGGTTCAACAAGTTCGACCCGCGCGCCACCATCGCGCATATGGCCCGCGCCACGGTTTTCATGGGTGTGCCCACGCTGTACGTGCGCATGCTGGCCGAGCCGACGCTGACCCCGGCAGCCTGCGCCTCCATGCGTCTCTTCCTCGCCGGCTCGGCGCCACTGCTGCCCGAGACTTTCGAGGCCTGGCGCGAGCGCAGCGGCCAGGCCATCGTCGAGCGCTACGGCATGAGCGAGACCGTGATGCTCACCTCCAACCCTTACCGCGCCGAAGACGGCGAGCGCCGAGCCGGCACCGTCGGCTGCGCGTTGCCGGGGGTGCAGCTGCGGGTGCAGGACGACAAGGGCCAGCCCTGCCGCACGGGCGAAGTCGGCGGCGTCGAGGTCAAGGGGCCCAACGTCTTCAAGGGTTACTGGCGCATGCCGGAGAAGACGGCCGAAGAGTTCACGCCCGACCTCTGGTTCAAGACCGGCGACGTCGGCAGGCTCGACGAGCGCGGCGTGCTCACCATCGTCGGCCGCAGCAAGGACCTGATCATCAGCGGCGGCTACAACGTCTATCCGGCCGAAGTCGAGGGCCTGCTCAATGAGCAACCGGGCGTGGCCGAGAGCGCCGTGGTCGGCGTGCCGCATGCTGACTTCGGCGAGGCCGTGGTCGCCGTGGTGGTGGCCCAGGCCGGTTCCACGCTGGACAGCGCCGCCCTGATCGCCACCCTGAAGCGCCAGATCGCCGGCTTCAAGGTACCCAAGCAGGTCTTCGTCGAGGCCGAGCTGCCACGCAACCAGATGGGCAAGGTGCAGAAGAACCTGCTGCGCGAGCGCTTCAAGGGCCTGTTCGGTGCCTGAGCGCGCCGCTGACCGCTGCCCGCGCTGCGGTGGTGGTTTTCACTGCGGCATCAACGACGCCGAACCTTGCGCCTGCAGCACGCTGCAGCTCGACGCCGCCACGCTGGCTGAGCTGCGCAGCCGCTACGCTGGTTGCCTGTGCCTGGCCTGCCTGCGCGAAATCGCATCACCTCAAACGTCGAAGAAGACCGTTTCCTCCGCTGGCGTCGGCCCCTGCACCCGGATGTCGAACGGGTAGACAACGCGGCCATCGCGCTCCTCGCGCTCGGCCACCAGGGTCTGGCGCCGCGCGGCCCATTCGATGCCGGTAAGCACCGGGTCCTCGGCGTTGGCCTTGGCTTCATCACTGAAGTACACGCGGGTGTGCAGGCCCAGATTGATGCCGCGCGCGAACAGGAGCATGGCGATGTGCGGCGCCTGCGGCCTGCCGTCGGGCCCGGCGACGCGGCCGGGCTTGATCGTCTCGAAGCGGTACACGCCGGTGTTGAAGTCGACCCCGGTGCGGCCCCAGCCGCGCCAGGACGAGGGCTTGGGATCGGCCGGGTGGGCGTAGTGGCCCTTGGCATCGGCCTGCCAGATCTCGATCAGCACATCGCGCATCAGCGTGCCCGAGCCATCGAAGACTCGGCCTTCGAGCGTGATGCGCTGGCCCTTGGTCTTCTTGTCGACCAGCACGTTGCCGAAGTTCTTCTCGAAGATCTCGAAGCCGGCCTGCTCGGGCGCCAGGCCGATGTGCACATAAGGCCCGCCGGTCTGCGACGCAGTCTCGTTCAACTGCAGCGGGGTTGTCGGTTGTTGGCTCATTTCAGCGGCCCTCGAACCAGGTGTGGCGTTGGCCGCGCAGCACGATGTCGAAGCGGTAGCAGCGTGCGTCGAGTTCGACGAAGTTGCCTGCGTCCTGCAGCGCAATCAGGCCGCGGATCTGGTCTTCACTCGGGACCGTGCGCAGGATCGGGCAGCTGGCGATCAGCGGGTCGCCTTCGAAGTAGAGCTGCGTGACGAGGCGCTGGGCCCAGCCCGTGCCGCTGAGGGCCAGGTGAATGTGCGCCGGGCGCCACTCGTTGATGCGGTTGCGCCAGGGGTAGGGCCCGGGCTTGATGGTGCGGTAGCGGTAATGGCCTTCGGCGTCGGTGAGGACGCGGCCGCAGCCGCCAAAGTTGGGGTCGAGGGCGCCGACGTAGCTGTCTTTCGGATGCCGGTAGCGGCCGCTGGCGTTGGCTTGCCAGATCTCGACCAGGGCGTTCGGCACCGGCCGACCGAAGCTGTCGCGCACGTAGCCGTGCATCACGATGCGCTCGCCCACGGGCAGCCCGCTCTTGGCGAAGTTCAGGATCAGGTCGTCGTCCTGCGGCCCCAGCTCCTTGGCCGAGAACACTGGCGCGGTAACTTCCGTCAAGCCGTGCTTCACCGCGATCAGGGCATTGCGCGGCGCGCGCAGCACGCTGGTCTTGTAGCCGGGGGCCAGTGCCGGTGCGTGCAATGCGGGGTCGCGCATGACGTAGGGCGCGGCGGGGTGGGCGGCAGGCGGCATGGTGGTTTGTTTCGGCGAGGGCGAGGGTTGCACTCTAGGGCCGCGTCGGTCGCCCGGCAATCGGGGTCGTGCGCGGTGGCTTCACGCAGCGCACGCGGGCGCCTCGGAGAGCATGGCAGCCGATGGGACAATCGATGCGATGACGGACACGCTCACCTTCACCCGCCCGGACGACTGGCACTTGCACTTGCGCGATGGCGTGGCGATGGCGGCGGTGTTGCCGGCCACTGCGCGCCAGTTCGCACGCGCCATCGTCATGCCCAACCTGCGGCCGCCGATCACCACGGCCGCGATGGCCACGGCCTACCGCGAGCGCATCGTCGCCGCCTTGCCCGCGCCGGGCCAGCCCGGCCACGACTTCACGCCGCTGATGACGCTGTACCTGACGGACTCGATGCCGCCGGCCGAGATCGCCCGTGCCAAGGCCGCCGGGGTGGTCGCCGTCAAGCTCTACCCGGCCGGTGCGACGACGCACAGCGACGCTGGCGTCACCGACATCCGCAAGACCTACGCCACGCTCGAAGCCCTGCAGCGCGAGGGCCTGCTGCTGCTGGTGCATGGCGAAGTCACCGATGCCGAGATCGACCTGTTCGACCGCGAAGCCGTCTTCATCGACCGTGTGATGCAGCCGCTGCGGCGCGACTTTCCGGAGCTGAAAGTGGTGTTCGAGCACATCACCACCCGCGAGGCCGCACAGTACGTGGCTAACAGCGACCGCTTCACCGCCGCCGCCCTCACCGCGCACCACCTGCTCTACAACCGCAACGCCCTGTTCACCGGCGGCCTGCGACCGCACTACTACTGCCTGCCCGTGCTCAAGCGCGAGATCCATCGCCAGGCCCTGGTGGCCGCAGCGATCTCCGGCAGCAGCCAGTTCTTTCTGGGCACCGACAGCGCGCCGCACGCGGCCGTGTTGAAAGAAGCCTCGGTCTGCGGCGCCGGTTGCTACACCGCGCCGGCCGCACTCGAGTTGTATGCCGAGGTTTTCGAGACGGCCGGTGCGCTCGACAAGCTGGAGGGCTTTGCCAGCTTTCACGGGCCGGATTTCTACGGCCTGCCTCGCAACGCCGGCAGCGTGACCCTGCGTCGCGAACCCTGGCAACTGCCCGAGCGCGTGCCTTTCGGCGATGCCGAACTCAAACCGCTGCGTGGCGGCGAAACCCTGAACTGGAAATTGGCATGAGTGCAGACCGTGTGATGCTGTTGATCGACGCCGACAACGTCTCTGTCGATGTGATGAGCCAGGCCGTCGAGTGGGTGGCCAAGCACTATGGCGGCCCGCATGTGCGGCGCGCCTACTGCACGGCAGAGTCGGCGGTACAGCACCAGCAGTTATTCAAGCGCCTGTCGATCCGGCCGATGGTCAACCTGGCCGCAGGCAAGAACTCGACCGACATCGCCCTGGCCATCGACGCCATCGACCTGGCCATCTCCGAGCGGCCGGCAGTGATGGTCATCGCCTCGTCGGACTCCGACTTCGCGCCCCTGGTGGCGCGCCTGCGCGAGAAGGGTTGCCGCGTCGTCGGCATCGGCCAGCAGGGCAAGACCGGCGACGAGACCCAGACCGTCTATGACGACTACGAGGTGATCGCGCATCGCAAGCCGCGCGCTGCAGCGCCCGCCACGCGCTCGGCCCCGCCGCCACCGGCGCCTGCAGCCGAGGCTAGGCCGGTCGCCGCGAAGAAGGCTGCCGCGCCGCGCAAGGCCGCTGCACCCCGGCCGGCGGCGAAGAAAGCTGCGCCGCCGCCCCTGCCCGAGAAAGCCCAGGCCATCCTGCGCGCGCTGCCCGCGCTGTCGCGCGGGGATACCGTCGAGTTGCGCGTCGCCGCCGAGGCGCTGCGCACCGCCGGCCTGCTGAGCAAGAGCGGCTCGTCGACCAAGTTGTTCGGCCTGTTCCCTGAGTTGTTCGAACTGCAGCCACCCAAGGCGCCCAATCATGTGAGGGTGCTGCCGACAGCCCGCGCGTGACGCCGGACTGGCGCCCGCCGTGGTTCGCGCCGGTGCGCGGGATCGCGCAGACGCTTTCGGCCGACCACGACGTGGCCGCGGCGCTGAACGCGATCGAAGGCGGTCTGCCGCATTTCGTTGCCGCGGCAGCCTTGCCCGCCGGTGAAGCCTACGAGGCTTTCATTGCCCGCACGGGCAGCGTGCCCACGCGCAACAACCTGCATGACCTGCTCAATGGCCTGATGTGGCTGCGCCAACCCGCCCTCAAGCGCCGGCTCAACCAGTTGCAGGCGGCCGACATTGCCCAGCACGGTACCGGACCCACGCGCGGTGCCCTGCGCGATGCCCTGACCCTGTTCGACGAGCACGGCGCTTTGTGGCCCGACGCACCGCCGCCGCTGGCCCAGGCGCTGGCGGCGCGCGACTGGACGGCCCTGTTCGTCACCCACCGCGCGCTGTGGTCCGGGGCCGGCT
>JANNGJ010000414.1:0-2149 GCA_031403815.1 Burkholderiales bacterium
TCGGCCAGGCTCATGCCGTCCATCGTCGAAGGCCGCAATTCGGTCCAGGCGCTGCGCACCTGCTTGATGGCCTGCTGCACCAAGCCCCGCGCCGCGGCCAGTGATCGCCGGTCGGCGTCAGAGCTGGCGACCGTGGCAACCGAGCCGAGCGCGAGTAGCGCCGACGTCAGGGCCTGGCCCATCTCGTCGTGCAGCTCGCGCGCAATGCGGCGCCGCTCTTCTTCCTGGGCCGTCAGGAGCCGGGCGGTCAGGGCGGTGATTTGCGCGGCATAGGCGCGCAGCTTCTCATTGGCGCGGGTGCGCTCCGTGACGCCCTCGACCGCCGAGAGGCGATAGACCGGCCCGTCGGGGGCGCCTGGGCCCGCGTTCACGCTCACGCAATCGAGCTGCACATGCACCAGGGTCGCGTCGCGCCGGCGCAGCACCAGCTCGATGCGCTGGTGGCCGCCGTGGCGTTGCAGCGCACCGAACAGCAGGTGCCAGCGGTCGCAGTCTTCAGCGGCGATGAAGCCCGCGAAGCGCCGCGTCAACAGGGCTTTGCGTTCTTCACCCAGCAGGGTCGCAGCGGTCAGGTTGGCCTGGACGATCTGGCCCTTGTCGTTCAGGCTCAGGTAGGCCACGGGGGCGAAGTCGTACAGGTCGAGGTAGCGGTCGCGCGCCAGCTCGGCCTCGACATGCAGGCGCCGCAGCTCCTCGTTCTGCATCTCGAGCTCGATCTGGTGCACGCGCAGCTCATGCAGGGTGTGTTCGTACGAAGCCCCACCGCCATGCGGCTCGGTCTTGAGGTCGGCCAAGGCCTCGGCCGCGTCGCGCAGCTTGTCGCGGCGCGCTGCGCCGGTGTCATCGCCCATGGTCCGACCCTCCATCGTTGCCGTTCATCACCGCGGCGCCTTGCCGCTGCCGCTGCCGACCCAGGCCATGCTGGCGCCCATCAATTCGCGCGTCGAAGCGTTCGAGGGCTTGGCGCGGTAGATCATCAAGTTGCGGCAAGACTTTGTGGCGCAAAGCCGCGAAGGCTTCGTTGTCGCGAAAGAAACTGGTCACGTTGATCAGCAGCTCGCGAAACAGCAGTTGCGCCTTGGCCGGTATCGACCTTGTGGGCCGCTCGTCGTTCGCCATCCGCTTGAGCTCGGCAGGGGCGGGGCACTCAATGCCCCAGGATCTTCGACAAGAAGTCTCTCGACCGCTCACTCTTGGGGTTGTTGAAGAACTCGTGCGGCGTGTTCTCTTCGACGATCTGGCCTTGGTCCATGAAGATCACGCGGTCGGCCACGGCCTTGGCGAAGCCCATCTCATGCGTCACGCAGATCATGGTGATGCCTTGGTTGGCCAGCTCGGTCATCACGTCCAGCACCTCTTTGATCATCTCGGGGTCGAGCGCCGAGGTCGGCTCGTCGAACAGCATGATCTTGGGCGTGAGGCACAGCGCGCGCGCGATCGCCACGCGCTGCTGCTGGCCACCTGAGAGCTGCAGCGGGTACTTCTCTGCCTGCTCGGCAATTTGCACGCGCTTCAGGTTGAGCATGGCGCGCTCTTCGGCTTCTTTCTTGGGCAGCTTGCTCACCCACATCGGCGCCAGCGTCAGGTTTTCCAGCACGGTGAGGTGGGGAAACAGGTTGAACTGCTGGAAGACCATGCCGACTTCGCGGCGGATCTTCTCGATGGCCTTGACATCGTCGGTGATCTCGGTGCCGTCAACGTGAATGTGGCCTTCTTGGTGTTCTTCGAGCCGGTTGATGCAGCGGATGAGCGTGCTCTTGCCCGAACCCGAAGGCCCGCAGATGACGATGCGCTCGCCTTTGGCGACCGAGAGGTTGATGTCGCGCAGCACGTGAAAATTGTTCCCGTACCACTTGTTGACCTTGTCGAAGGTGATGATGGGTTCAGCCATGGGGGTGGTCCTTGCGGTCAGCGGTTTTTGTTGCGCGCCAATTGCGCCTCGATCCACAGGCTGTAGCGGCTCATGGCGAAACAGAACACGAAGTAGATGGCGGCAATGAAGAGGTAGGCCTCGATCTTGAAGGGCCGCCAGTCGGCGTCGGAGTTCATGGCCAGGCCCATCGCGCCAGTCAGCTCATACAGGCTGACGATGGTGACCAGCGAGGTGTCTTTGAAGATCGAGATGAAGTTGTTCATGATGCTGGGCACG
>JANNGJ010000415.1:0-2123 GCA_031403815.1 Burkholderiales bacterium
AACAGTTTCGGCGAGTCAGTTCTGGATGCGCGCAGCGCGCGCCGACCTCAGGCCAGTGCTGCTCACCGCTCCACAGTGAGCCGACGCCGCACAGCGCCAGCCGCGAAGGCCACCGGGGGAGGTTTGCGTCCGCGTGCCACCACCAGTTCGCAAAGGCGCGCCCGGGCAGGCGCCAGCGCGCCTGTGTGGCGCTGAGGAGCACAGGGCTTGCGGCCCGCGCGCGCAGCGCGCCTCGTGCTCTGACCCGTCGAAACTGTTTGACCACAGTGAGCGAAGCGAACGGCGGGAGTTTTTCGACGGGGCCGCAAGACCGAGCACCGCAAGGCAGTCGGTGTACTCACCGACCGCCACAGTGGCGCGCTGGCGCCTGCCCGGGCGCGCCTTTGCTGCGCGGAAAAGCAGCCCGCTCCTGTGCAATCGAACGCGAGTCGGTATCAGTCGTCCAAGGGCAGGCCCACGTAGTTCTCAGCCAGGCAGGTCGCCGCTGCGCGCGAGCTGACCAGGTAGTACAGCTCGGCACGCTGCAAGCGCTGGCCGATGGCACCCGCCTCGGGGAATTTGTGCAGCAGCGACGTGAACCACCAGGAAAAGCGCTCGGCCTTCCAGACCCGCGCCAGGCTGCGCGCGGAGTAGTGGTCAATGCCGGCGCCACTGCGCTCGGCGTAATGCTCGATGAGGGCCTGGGACAGGAAACGCACATCGGAGGCCGCCAGGTTCAGGCCCTTGGCCCCTGTGGGCGGCACGATGTGCGCGGCATCGCCGGCCAGGAACAAGCGACCAAAGCGCATTGGCTCGGCGACAAAGCTGCGCAACGGGGCAATGCTCTTCTCGATCGACGGGCCGGTAACCAGCGATTCCGCTGCCGCCGGGTCCAGACGACGCCGCAACTCGTCCCAGAACATGGCATCGCTCCAGGCCTCGGCCTTGTCATGCAGGGAACACTGCACGTAATAGCGCGTGCGGGTGGGCGAGCGCATCGAGCACAGGGCGAAGCCGCGCTCGTGGTTGGAGTAGATCAGCTCGTGCGACACCGGCGGCGTATCCGCCAGCACGCCGAGCCACCCGAAGGGGTAGACCTTCTCGTAGATCGACAAAGCCTGTGGCGGCACGCTGGCGCGGCAGGGGCCGTGGTAGCCGTCGCAACCGGCGATGAAGTCGGCGCGCAATTCATGCGCCTGGCCGTCGAGCGTGTAGGTGATGCGCGGTGTGCTGCCGTCAAAGTCATGCGGCGCCACGTCCTGCGCACCGTACACCGTGGTCAGGCCCGCTGCCGCGCGGGCAGCCATCAAATCGCGCGTGACCTCGGTCTGGCCGTAGACCATGACCCGCTGGCCGCCGGTGAGCTCGGTCAGGTCTATGCGATGCCGCGCGCCGCCGAAGCACAACTCGAAGCCGTGGTGCACCATGCCTTCGGTGTGCATGCGCTCGCCCACCCCAGCCGCGTCGAGCAAATCCATCGTCGTCTGCTCGAGCACGCCGGCACGGACGCGGCCCAGCACGTAGCCAGCGTTCTGCCGCTCAACAATGACGTTGTCGATGCCAGCCCGGTGCAACAACTGGCCCAGCAACAGCCCCGAGGGACCGGCGCCGACGATCGCAACCTGTGTGCGAGTCGGCGCCGCCATGCCTAGGCTTCCTCCTGGAAGGCCTCGTCGCGCTTCTTCTTGATCGAGGGCAGCATGACCACGACGATCATCAGGGTCGCTGCCAGCAGCAGGCCAGCCGACAGCGGCCGTGTCGCAAACGTGGTCCAGTCACCGCGCGACAGCAGCAGCGCGCGTCGCAAGTTTTCTTCCATCATCGGCCCCAGGATGAAGCCCAGCAGCAGCGGTGCCGGCTCGCAACCGAGCTTGTAGAACGCATAGCCGACCAGGCCGAACATGGCACCCATGTAGACGTCGAAGGCGTTGTTGTTGAGCGTGTACAGGCCGATGCAGCAGAACGACATGATGGCCGGGAACAAGAAGCGGTAAGGCACCGTCAGCAGCTTGATCCAGATGCCGATGAGCGGCAGGTTCAGGATGATGAGCATCGCGTTGCCAACCCACATGCTGGCGATCAGGCCCCAGAACAGTTCTGGGTTGCTGGTCATGACCTGCGGGCCGGGCTGGATGCCCTTGATC
>JANNGJ010000416.1:0-1728 GCA_031403815.1 Burkholderiales bacterium
GCGTTGGTGGCGATCCGGCACAACCGGGTGATCAAAGATTTCCACAGCCGTCTGATCGCTGCGGGCAAGCCCAAGAAGGTGGCCATCGTGGCCTGTATGCGCAAGCTGCTGACGATCCTCAACGCGATGCTGCGCGACCAGTCCAGGTCATCATCCGCTTCGCGGGCCAAGCGCCAAACCGGCGCGCGCCCCTCAGCTCAAACGTTCGACATCTTCATGACACTCGGTCTGGCGGAGATCGTCCTTACGCCGAAAGCGCTGCTGGAGCGCACCAATGAGAGTGGGTCGGCGCTGCTTGTCTGGCTCGACAACAGTGACCGGGCCATTGCGTACAAGTGGACTGCAGCGCGAAGTCAACTCGACAAGTAGCGTGGCCCGCCTGCGGCTCAGCACGCGCTCAAGCTGGCACGGGCACGCCAAGCGCTAGCCGCCCTTGGCTGACTCCTCCGCCTCCTCCACCGGCCAGTCGCGGATGTAGGCCTTGAGCATGCGGTTCTCGAAGTCTTGTGAATCGACCACGGCCTTGGCCACGTCGTAGAAGGAGATCACGCCCATCAGGGTGCGCTGGTTCATCACCGGCAAGTAGCGGGCGTGGCGCTGCAACATCATGCGGCGCACTTCGTCGAGCTCGGTCTCGGGCGTGCAGGTGAGAGGGAAGTCGTCCATCACCGTGCCCACAAGGGTGTCGCCGATGGCGCCGCCGTTGCGCACCACGGCCTGGATCACTTCACGGAAGGTGAGCATGCCCACCATCTCGCCCTGGCTCATCACCACCAGCGAGCCGATGTCGAGATCGGCCATGGTCTTGAGCGCGTCGCCCAGGGGCTCCTCGGGGGTGACGGTGAAGAGCGTGCCGCCCTTGACGAGCAGGATGTCGCTGACTTTCATGGCCGATCCTAAGTGGCTGGGAACGCGAAAAACATAGCACACAATGCCGCTGCCCGACACCCTGTTTGCATGAGGACACGCCCGATGGCAGGCCCTTCCGACCCTGGCTTCGATACCCTGGCGCTGCACGCCGGCGCTGCGCCCGACCCGACCACCGGCGCGCGGGCGCTGCCGATTTACCTGTCGACATCCTTCGTCTTCGAGTCCAGCGAACACGCCGCGTCGTTGTTCAACCTCGAACGCTCGGGCCATGTCTACAGCCGCATCAGCAACCCGACCAACGCCGTGTTCGAGGAACGCATGGCTGCCCTGGAAGGCGGTGTCGGGTCGATTGCCACGGCCAGTGGCCAGGCCGCCTTGCACCTGGCCATCACCACGCTGGCCGGTGCCGGCTCGCACATCGTGTCCAGCTCGGCGCTGTATGGCGGCTCACACAACCTGCTGGCCTACACGCTGGCGCGCTTCGGCATCGCCACCAGCTTCGTCAAGCCGGGCGACATCGACGCCTGGCGCGCCGCGATCCGGCCCGAGACCAAGCTGTTGTTTGGTGAAACCCTGGGCAACCCAGGGCTGGACGTGCTCGACATCCCGACGGTCTCGGCCATCGCGCACGAGGCCGGGGTGCCGCTACTGGTCGATTCGACCTTCACCACGCCCTACCTGATGCGCCCTTTCGAGCACGGCGCCGACCTGATCTTTCACTCGGCCACCAAGTTCCTCTGCGGCCATGGCACCGTGGTCGGCGGCGTGCTCATCGACGGCGGACGCTTCGACTGGAGCGAGGCGGTGCGTTTCCCCGAACTGAACCAGCCTTACGCCGGCTTCCATGGCATGGTGTTC
>JANNGJ010000417.1:0-8251 GCA_031403815.1 Burkholderiales bacterium
GGGGCGCAATACGCCCCAGGGCAAGGGCACGCGCAGCAGCTTGTAGAAGGCCACGTGCACGACGATCGTGCCCGCCAGCGCCCACAACAAGGCCGGCTTCACCTTGACCCGCAGTGCTAGAAAACACGCCACCAGGGACAGCGGCGCGACGATCAGGAAGCCAAGGCGATCGGCCAGCGCGATGTAGCCGATGACAGCGGCAATGATCACGGCGGAGCTGCCGAAGTGCTCACGGCGCGCTTCGCCATCTGTTGCACCGCCCGCTGCAGCCGCGGCATACGCTGCGCCGCGCAAGCTGCGCACGATCAGCGCCAGCGCACACACCATCAGGCCGACGCCGACCAGCATTGGCAAGAAGCCGGCGCCGAGCTTTTGCCCGGGCACGGCCGGGAAGGCCTGCGCTGACCAAAACACCGCCCCGCCCAGCAGGGCCAGCGCCAGGCCGACCCAACGGTCACTGCCGCGCACGCTGCGCGGCCTACTTGGCGATGCCCACGGCGGTCATCACCGCCTTCATGTCGGCGTCGCCCTTGGCCATGAAGGCCGCGAACTCGGTCGAGTTGCCCCACAGGGTGCCAAAGCCGCGCTGGGCCATGAAGTCCTTGTATTCCTTGCTGTCGTAGGCCTTTTTCACCGAGGCCTCGAGCCGGGCCGCGACGTTGGCCGGCAGGCCCTTGGGCGCCGCGATGCCGCGCCAGGCGCCGGTGGCCCAGTCCGAACCGGTCGCCTCTTTCAATGTCGGCACATTCGGGAACAGCGTAGAGCGCGTTGAGGCCATGACGGCCAGCGAGCGCACCTTGCCGGCATCGATCAGGGAGCGCGCTTCGGGCAGCGAACACGGCACGAACTCCACTCCCCCGGCCACCAGATCCTGCAGACCCGGCGCAGCGCCGTTGGACGGCACCCAGGGCGCGGCGGCCGGGTCCACCTTGGCATCACGCAGCCACCCCGCCAGGGCCAGGTGCCAGATGCCGCCCTGCCCGGTGCCCGAGGCCTTGAACTTGCCCGGGTTGGCCTTGACGGCCGCGAGCACATCGCCCATGGTCTTGTAGGGCGAGTCGGCACGCACCTGGAAGGCGGCCGGGTCGAGGTTGACCAGGGCCAGCGGCGTGTAGCTGGTGCCGTTCAACTCGGTCAGTTTCTGGTGGTGCATCATGGTGATTTCCACCGTGATCATGCCGATGGTGTAGCCGTCAGGCGGCGCGCTGGCAATCGCCGAGTGGCCCACCACGCCCGAGCCGCCGGTGCGGTTGACGACGTTGACGGGCTGGCCCAGGTCACGCTCCATCAGGCTGGCGATCATGCGCGCCACGGCGTCGGTGCCGCCGCCAGCGCCCCAGGGCACCACCAGGGTCAGTGGCCGGTCAGGGAACTGCTGCGCACAGACGCCGCCCAGGCTGAGCGCGAGCCCAGCACCGACGAGCGCGCGGCGGGTGAAAGTGGTCACGGAAAGGGTCACGGTGGGTGTCTCCGGGGGCGGGTTGATCGGAGGCCCATGGTGCCTGCGGCCAAGGCAACGACAATGGGGGAAAACCACCTCGCCGCGCCATGCCCTCGCCTTCACTCCACCCTGCCGTGGCTTTATTTGAGCCGGGCGAAGCAGCGGCCACCCTGCTGCCGGTCTGCGACCACTACTGCGGCGTCGAGGCGCGCATGCGCAAGAGCCTTGAGCTGCAGGTCGAGCTCGGGCCGGTGTTCGACGTCACGCTCGATGCCGAAGACGGCGCCCCCGTTGGCGGCGAGATCGAGCATGCGCACCTGATCGCCGCCATGCTGGCCAGCCAGGGCAACCGCTTCGGCCGCGTCGGCGTGCGGTTGTTGCCGATCGAGCACCCGCACTTTGCCGAGCTGGCCCGCATCGTGCTCACCAGCCCGAAGGCGCCGGCCTACCTGATGTTGCCCAAGCCTCGGCACATCGAAGACATCGACCTGGCCGCTGCCACGATCAGCGTCCTGGGCGGCAACTCGGTGCCCCTGCACGCCCTGATCGAAACCCACGGCGCCCTGCAACAGGTGCAGGCCATCGCCTCGCACCCGCGCATCGAGTCGCTGTCCTTTGGTCTGATGGATTTCGTGTCGGCCCACCGCGGTGCGATTCCGGCCTCGGCCATGGGCGTCAAGGGCCAGTTCGAGCACCCCTTGGTGCTGCGCGCCAAGCTCGAAATCTCAGCGGCCTGCCATGCCCACGGCAAGACGCCGTCGCACTGCGTGGTCACCGAGTTCAAACACCCCTCGGCCCTGATGGAAGCCGCCAGCAAGGCCAGCCGGCAGTTCGGCTACACCCGCATGTGGAGCATCCATCCGGCGCAAATCCGGCCCATCGTCGAGGCCTTCACGCCGACCGTGGCCGAAGTTGATCTGGCCATCGAGATCCTGGCCGCGGCGCAGGCCGCCCAGTGGGCGCCGATCCAGCACCACCAGACCCTGCATGACCGGGCCAGCTACCGCTACTTCTGGCACCTGCTGCAGCGCGCTCACACCACTTCTTACGCCGACGGGTCGCAGTTGCCGGCTGAAGTGCGCGCAGCCTATTTCGGCAACCCCAGCTGAGGCTCCGTCCCCCCATGCTCATGTTGCCGACATTCGCCGCCCCGCTGGAATTGCACACCCGCCGCTGCGTGCTGCGGCAATGGCAGGACCGCGACGTCGCCCCCTGGGCCGCCATGAATGCCGACCCCGAGGTGCGGCGCTACTTCCCCGCCGTGTTGACCACGGAGCAAGCGGCCCACGAGGCCGGCCTGTGCCGCAACGCCATCGCCCAGCGCGGCTGGGGCTTGTGGGCGCTGGAGGTGCCGGGAGAGTTCCCGTTCGCGGGCTTCGTTGGCCTGAACGTGCCGCACTTCGACGCCCCCTTCGTGCCCGCCGTGGAGATCGGCTGGCGCCTGCCGCGCGCCGCCTGGGGCCGTGGCTATGCAACGGAAGCTGCGCAGGCCGCGCTCGAGTTCGCCTTCAGCCGGCTGGGCCTGGCCGACGTGGTGGCCATGGCCGTACCGAGCAATGCCGCGTCGCTGCGCGTCATGCAGCGCCTGGGCATGGTGCGAGACGCAGCGGCAGACTTCGACCACCCGCGCGTCGATGCCGGCCATGCCTTGCGCCCGCATGTGCTGTACCGCGCGAGGTCGCCGGCTTGA
Organism: Burkholderiales bacterium; assembly: GCA_031403815.1. GTDB lineage: Bacteria > Pseudomonadota > Gammaproteobacteria > Burkholderiales > Burkholderiaceae_C > CADEEN01. Next base: position 3,132 of record JANNGJ010000417.1, read on the forward strand.
GCCTGTCTGGCAACGTCTTGCTACCGTGACTGCTGGGCGCGGGCCGACAATTCGCACTGTCACCCGCCCTGGAGATGCCCTTGCTGCACCACCCCACCCTTGCCGCTGCGCTGACCCTGCTGGCCGCCAGCCTGTGGTTGAGCCCGACGGCGTTGGCGCAGACCGCGCCCGCCAAGCCCGCCGCCAAAGCCGTCAAGCCCAGCGCCAAGCCCGTCGCAAAGAAGGCCACGCCCGTGGAGCCGCCCCTGCCCACAGCCGAAGGTGAACAACTCGCTGCCGCGGCGATGACCCACTTCGGCGACTACGCCTGCGAGTTCGATCAGGCCGTCAACGTCAACGTGACGCCGAAGAATGACGGCTACGTCGATATGCGCTTCAAGGCCCAGACCTGGACCATGAAGCCGGTCTTGTCCTCAACCGGCGCACTGCGCCTGGAAGACGTCAAGGGCCGCATGCTGATGCTGCAGATCGCCAACAAGTCGATGCTGATGGACACCAAGATCGGCCAGCGCCTGGTCGACGGCTGCATCCATGAGAAGCAACGCCAGGCCAGCGCCGCCGCCGCCTTGCTGCCGGCCGGCGAAGCCTTGCTGCAGAGCGGCGCCGCGCCGGCCTCAGCGCCGAAGTAGGCTGGCCAGGGCCAGGGCCAGGGCCAGGGCCGCGGCCTCGCGCTCCGGGCTGAGCCCGGCCTTGCTGAAGACTTGCTGCTCGGCCGGCAGGCTGCGGTACCAGGCCAGGGTGGCGGCCACCGTCTGTGCCATGGGCCGGATCTGCAGGCCAGCGGCTTCGGCAGCGCGGGTGTCAGCCAGCGCAAACGCAGCGTGTTCGCCCTCGGCGGGCAGCCAGACCGGCAGATCGCTCCAGGCCGCGAGGCCGAGCCGCTCAAGTTCAGCCGCGGGGGCCCAGACCCACTGCGGACTGCAGCCGGCGGCATCAGCGCAAGCCTGCAGCAGCGCGCCCATGGTGAGCGTGCGCGGCGCACAAGTCAGGTTGAAGGCGCCGCTGCGGCCGTGGTCAACGGCCTGCAGCATGAAGGCCACCAGGTCGCGCACGTCGATGACCTGGATGCCGTCCCGCGGGTCGCCCGGCGCCAGCACGGGCTCGGCGTCGGCGGCGCGCGCCACCCGCGCCGGCCAGTAGGTGAAGCGCTGTGTCGGGTCGTGCGGGCCGACGATCAAGCCCGGGCGAATCAGCAGCGCGCGGTCCCCGAAGGCCTGCACCACGGCTTGCTCGCACAGTGCCTTGAGCGGGCCATAGGTGCGGCCGTCGATGACATCGGTGTCGGTGTCGTCAATGCGGCCCAGCGCACTGCCTTCGTGGTTGGGCTGCTCGAAGCCGGCATAAACGGAGATGCTGGACACGAACACATAGCGCCCGACGCGGCCTTGCAGGCAGGCCGCCATGCGCCCGACGTCGCGTGGCAGGTAGCCGCAGGTGTCGAGCACGGCGTCCCACTCGCCCTGCGCCAGCGCGGCCAGATCACCCTTGCGGTCGCCATGGCGCTGCTCCACATGCGCCGGCCAGGTCGACGGCGTGCTGCCGCGGTTGAACAGCGTGACCTGGTCGCCGCGTGCCAGGGCTTGCAGGACGAAGTGGCGGCCCACGAAATGCGAGCCGCCGATGACCAGCCACTTCATGCCTAGGCCTGCTGTGGCTGCACTGACTGCGCCCAACGCCGCAGGTCGGCCAGCACCGCGCGGCCGCGTTCGTCGGTGCTGGCTTCCAGCGTTGCAATCTGCGCCAACCAGGCGGCGCTGTGTTGCCAACGAGACTGGCAGTGCGCCTGCCAATGCCGGTGTTCGGCCGCAGTCAAGGTGTCGGCGTGGTTGCGCGCGCGAAAGCGCAGCAGCAGCTCGTCGAGCCGGCTGTCATTGAAGGCCGGGCGCCGCTCGGCCAGGCGTTCGGGCGGCAGCGCGCGCAGGCGTTGCAGCGCGCGACGGTCGTCGTTGTCGAGAAAACCGCCGTAGAGGTCTTCATCGACATCGACGGGCTCGGTGGCCGCTGCGCGCTCGTACACCTCCGGCCAGATGCCGGCCATCGAGTTGGCCTGTCGCGCCGCGACCTCGGCGTGGCGCAGCGCCTGGTCAACATCGATGCCCCAGCGCGTGGTCGCAGCGCCGAGCGTCTTCAGCTGGCCGATCACGATCGGCGACTTGTTCAAGTGGATGGTCTTGATCGGCAAGCGTGTCTGCCCTGCCGGCAACGCATCGGCAGCAGTGAACAGGCGCTCGCGCACTTCGCGCGCATTGAGGGCGAACAATTCGCGCGGGTCGTGGGCCAGGTCCCAGACGATGACTTCGTTCTTGAACTTCGGGTGCGGCGCCAGCGGCCACACCACCGCCATGCAGCCGCGCTCGACCGGGTAGCGGCCCGACAGGTGAACGAAGGGCCGGCCGACGCCCATCTCGTCGATCACGGCCTGCTTCTTGTGCAGCTTGAGGCAATGGGCCCACAGCTTGGGCTGGGCCTGCTTGACCCGCCGCGCCAGCGCGAGGGTGGCGCGCACGTCCGACAGCGCATCGTGCGCCGCGGCGTGGGCCAGGCCGTTGGCGGCCGTCAGGTGCTCCAGCTTGAACGACGGTTTGCCCGATTCGTGCAGCGGCCATTCCATGCCCTCGGGCCGCAGGGCCCAGGCGCAGCGCACGGTGTCGAGCAGGTCCCAGCGGCCGCACTCGTTCTGCCACTCGCGCGCATAGGGGTCGATCAAGTTGCGCCAGAACAGGAAGCGGGTGACTTCATCGTCGAAGCGCAGGCTGTTGTAGCCACAGCCGACGCTGCCGGGGCGGCCGAGCTGGGCCTCGATGGCGGCGGCGAAATCGCGCTCTGCGACACCGCGCTCTGCACACACCTGGGGCGTGATGCCGGTGATGAGGCAGGCCTCGGGGTTGGGCAGCATGTCGGGCGCCGGCTGGCAGAACAGCTCGACGGCGGGCTCGATCTCGTTCAACTCGGCGTCGGTGCGCACACCGGCGAACTGCGCCGGGCGGTCGCGGCGCGGCACCACGCCGAAGGTTTCGTAGTCATGCCAGAGGAAGCTGAAAGGCGCCATGGGGCAACGATAATCGACTTCCCCGCCCTTGCGCGGTCCTTCCCCCTTCCCGCCCCCGGAGCCCGCCCCGATGACCCGTGTCTTCAACTTCAGCGCCGGCCCGGCCGTGCTGCCCGAAACCGTGCTGCGCCAGGCCGCCGCCGAAATGCTCGACTGGCACGGCTCGGGCATGTCGGTGATGGAAATGAGCCACCGCGGCAAGGAGTTCATTGCCATTCACGCCGAAGCCGAGGCGCTGCTGCGCGAGTTGCTGGCCATCCCGGCCAACTACAAGGTGCTGTTCATGCAGGGTGGCGCCATCGGCGAGAACGCCATCGTGCCGATGAACCTGCTGCGCGGGAAGAACAGTATCGACTTCATCGACACCGGCGAGTGGTCGAAGAAGTCGATCAAGGAAGCGAAGAAGTACGCGAATGTCAAGGTCGCGGCCAGCGCCGCCGCCACCGGCTACGACCGCGTGCCGTCGCGCGCCGAGTGGAAGCTCGACGCCGACGCCGCTTACGTCCACATCTGCAGCAACGAGACCATTGGCGGCGTCGAGTACCACTTCACACCCGAGGTCGGCGCAGTGCCGCTGGTAGCCGACATGTCGAGCGACATCTTGTCGCGCCCGGTCGAGGTCGCGAAGTACGGGCTGATTTACGCCGGTGCGCAAAAGAACATCGGCCCGGCAGGCCTGACGATCGTGATCGTGCGCGAGGACCTGCTCGGTCAGGCCCTTGCGGTCACGCCTTCGGCCTTCGACTTCAAGACCGTGGCCGACAACGACTCCATGTACAACACGCCGCCGACCTATGCGATCTACATCGCCGGCCTGGTGTTCCAGTGGATCAAGGCCCTGGGCGGGCTGACCGCAATGGCCGAGCGCAACCGCACCAAGGCCGCCCTGCTCTACGAGTATCTCGACGCCAGCCGCCTCTTCACCAGCCCGGTGCAGCGCGACTGCCGCTCGCTGATGAACGTGCCCTTCAAGCTACGCGACGAAGCGCTGGACGGCGCTTTCCTCAAAGGCGCCGAGGCCGCTGGCCTGCTGCAGTTGAAGGGTCACCGCTCCGTCGGCGGCATGCGCGCCTCGATCTACAACGCCATGCCCATCGAAGGCGTGCAGGCGCTGGTGGCCTACATGAAGCAATTCGAGGCCGCGAATGCTTGAACACAAATTCAATGTGCTGGTGCTGAACGCGATTTCGGCCAACGGGCTGAAACAACTCCCTGCCGAGCGCTACCACGCCGCCAAGGATGTCAAGGCGCCAGATGCCGTGCTCGTTCGTTCGGCTGACATGCACGCGATGGAGATCCCTGCCAGCGTGCGCGCGATCGCACGCGCGGGGGCGGGCACCAACAACATTCCCGTGGCCGCGATGAGCGCACGCGGCGTGCCGGTGTTCAACGCCCCCGGCGCGAACGCCAACGCCGTCAAGGAGCTGGTGCTGGCCGGCATGCTGATGGCCGCGCGCAACCTGCCCGGCGCGCTGCGCTTCGTGGCCGCGCTCGACCCGAAGGACAAGGACCTCGAACACAAGGTCGAAGACGGCAAGAAGCAGTTCGCCGGCTTCGAACTGAGCGGCCACACGCTGGGCATCGTCGGCCTGGGCAAGATCGGCTGCCTGGTCGCCGACGCCGCGATCAAGCTGGGCCTGAACGTGCTCGGCTACGACCCCGACATCACCGTCGATGCGGCGTGGAGCCTGCCGGCGCAGGTCAAGCGCGCGACGAGCGTGGCCGAGGTCCTGAAGCACGCCAACTTCGTGACCCTGCATGTGCCCCTGGTGGCGGCCACCAAACACCTGGTCAACGCCGACAACCTGGGTTCGATGAAGCCAGGCGCCGTGCTGCTCAACTTCTCCCGCGAGGGCGTGGTGGACGACGCTGCGGTGCTGGCCAGCCTGGACAAGAAGCACCTGGGCATGTACGTCTGCGATTTCCCCAACGCGGCATTGCACGGCCACGCGCGCGTGCTGGCCCTGCCCCACCTGGGCGCCTCGACGCGCGAGGCCGAGGAGAACTGCGCCGTGATGGTGGCCATGCAACTGCGCGACTTCATGGAGCACGGCAACATTGCCAACGCCGT
>JANNGJ010000418.1:0-8068 GCA_031403815.1 Burkholderiales bacterium
TCGCCACGTAGAGCAGGCGGCGCTCTTCTTCGATCTCGGCCGCGCTGCCGGTGGCCATGTCGGACGGCATGCAGCCATCCACGGCGTTGAGCACGAACACGGCGCCCCACTCCTGGCCCTTGGCCGAGTGCATCGTCGACAGGATCAGGTAATCCTCGTCGCGGTGCGGCGCGCCCGACTCGTCGCTGGTAGCCTCGGGCGGGTCGAGCGTCAGCTCGGCCAGGAAGCGCTCGCGGCTGGAGAAGCCCTGGGCGATGCGCGCGAGTTGCGCCAGGTCGGCCGCGCGGATCGCAGCGTCGTCGTGCAGGCGTTCGAGTTGCGGCTGGTACCAGCGCGCCGCGGTGGCGATGTCGTCGGGCCAGCAGCCCGGCGTCAGCGCTGCGTGCGCGCTCAGCCAGGCTGGCCAGTCGCCCGCCGCGGCGGCCGGCGGCTTGAACTCGCGCAACGCCTGCGCCGCATCGGGCGCGGCGGCCATGGCGTCGAGCAGGCGCCGTGCCGAGGCCGGGCCCATCCCGGCGATCAGCTGCGCGACGCGAAAGCCGGCCAGCCGGCTGCGCGGGTTCTGCACCCAGCGCAGCACCGAGAGCAAATCCTTCACATGCGCGGCTTCCAGAAACTTGAGGCCACCGTACTTCACGAAGGGAATGTTGCGCCGCGTCAGCTCCAACTCAAGCGCCGCGCTGTGGTGGCCGGTGCGGAACAGCACCGCCTGCTGCTTCAGGGCCAGCCCGCCTTCGCGCAGCAGCAGCACTTCATCAGCCACCCAGCGCGCCTGGGCCATCTCGTCAAGCACCGTCACCAGGCGCGGGCGCTCGCCAGTCTTGTCGCTCCACAAGTTCTTGGTGAAGCGTTCAGCGGCCAGGGAGATCAACGCGTTCGAGGCCTCGAGAATCGGCTGGGTGGAACGGTAGTTGCGCGAGAGCGTGACCACCTGCGCCGGCGGCTCGAACTGGGCCGGAAAGTCGAGAATATTGCGCACCTCGGCGGCGCGAAAGCCGTAGATCGACTGAGCGTCGTCGCCGACCACCGTGAGCCCGCGGCCGTCGGGCTTCAGGGCCTTGAGGATCGAAGCCTGCAGGCGGTTGGTGTCCTGGTACTCGTCCACCAGCACATGGTCGAAGCGCGCGCCGAGGGCCGCGGCCAGGGCCGGCTCCGTCATCGCCTGCTGCCAGTAGAGCAGCAGGTCGTCGTAGTCGAGCGCCTGCTGTTGCTGCTTGGCCTGCACGTAGGCCCGAAACAACTGCTTGAGCTCGCCCTCCCAGCCCAGGCACCAGGGGTAGATCGACGCGACGACAGCATCCACAGTCAGCTGGCTGTTGACCACGCGCGAGTAGATCGCAAGGCAGCTACCCTTGAGCGGGAAGCGCTTGACTGTGGCTGCCAGGCCGAGCTCCTGCCGCACCAGGCCCATCAGGTCTTCGGCGTCGCCGCGGTCGTGCACCGTGAACTGCGGTGACAGCGCGATGGCGCCCGCCATCTCGCGCAGCAGGCGCGCCGCGATGCTGTGGAAGGTGCCGGCCCAGGGCAGCGAGGGCGCGCGCTGCGTGGAACCGAAGCCGAGCGCGGCGTGCAGCACGCGGCCGCAGCGCCGCTCCATCTCTTGCGCAGCGCGGCGCGAGAACGTCAGCAACAGGATGCGCTGCGGATCGGCCCCGGCCAGCACCAGGCGTGCCACGCGCGACGCCAGGGTCATCGTCTTGCCCGTGCCGGCGCCGGCAATCACCAAGAGCGGCGCGGCAGGCTGGTGGCCACTGCCATGCTCGACCGCCGCGCGCTGCTCGGTGTTGAGCGTGGCGAAGGGGTCGGGGCGAGTGAGGGTGGCGACGGGCATCGAGGGCGTCCAGGACGCCTACGATACTGAAGTTTTATCCAGGGGCCCTGACAAAGCATTGTTCGTTGATTTCGGTAACCCACTGCCGGCCTCGCTGAGAGGCGGCCAAGGTGAAGCCGTGCTTCTCATACAAATGGCGCGCGGCGTGCAGTTGATCAAAGGTCCAGAGGGAGATCTTCGGGTAGCGCTGCAGGTCGCAAAAGCCGAGCGCCGCTTCGAGCAAGCGCTTGCCAGCGCCTGTGCCGCGCAAGCGATCGGCCACGATGAACCAGCGCAAGTGGGCGCCCTGCTCTGATGCGCCAGCGCCATCGATGGCCACCGAGCCCATCACTTCGTCACCGTCCAGCGCCAGCCACAGGCCATCACGCGCGGCATCGAAGCCCGTGCAAAAACTGCCCAACTCTGCGGCCACCTTGGCTTCGAACTCGACCCCAAAGCCCGCCTGCGCCGCATAGAAGCGTGCGTGCAGCTCGGCGATTCGGCCGATGCAGCCGGGCAGGTAGCCGCTGTGCAGGTGCATGGGGCTCAGGCGCGCGACAAACCGACAGCGGCATCCATCATCGGGTTTGCGCAAGACCCCACTTGTTGGCCCAGCCGGTTTTCGCGGCCGACGGTTCGCAAGCGACTGCGCATGCGCCCTGGCCGCAGCGCTGGCGCGGGAGCCAACGCCCTTGAAGAGCAACCACGCGCCCAGACCAACACCGCCACCCCGGTGAAGGTGAGGAGGTCTGATGTTTCGTGAGCATTGCGAGCAGCGCTTCAGACGCCCTGCCGTCGTTCAACCGAGGGCAGCGGATGATGGCGGCTGAACTGTGTCAACTTCCTCGGTGGTGAAGTTGCCGGGGAGCACGATTTCAAGCATCTCGATGTCTTCGCTGTGGCCAAGCTCGCGATGCCGGATTCCCGGTGGCTGGTGCACGCATGAGCCCGACTCAAGCCGCACGACACCTTGACCTTCGTACTCGAATTCAATCCATCCGTTCAGGATGAAGACGAGTTGAAACGTGGTCTGGTGGATGTGTGGCTGGCTGGAAAAGGCCTTGCCCGCCGCTGCGCGGATCACGTGCGCATCCACCCTGCCTTCGGTGGCCGCCTTGATGCCCAGGTCTCGGTACTCATAGAACGAGCGCAGGCCCCGTTCAAACGTGGCCGCTGATGCGTGCGATGCGACGAATCCCTTGGTTGTCATGGTGAGCCTGGCGGAGTTGCGGGCGCTGCGACTGTAGCGTTTGTGGCCGAACGAGCTTGAGCAACGACTCGGCTTTCGACGCAATGTCAAGCCGCGCGCGCAGCGGGTGCTTGGACCTCATTCGCAGCTTGTACGGCAAGCGCAAGGTAGCGAGTCAAGTTCTTGGTCTTGATGTCAGCGACAGACAGCAGCTTGATGTGACGACGACCCTTTCCAGACCCCTCAAGATGGCACAGCTCGTCGGTGATCTTCGCGCCACTTCCGAACTCCACAGACCCATGTGCCTTGCAGGCGAACACGCGACCAAACTGAACACCCGACGTGAACAGGATGCCGCCGTGCTTGATTTCTTCCGATTCGTTCGTGACGGTCTTCTGCACCAGCGCACGTACGGCCTCGACGATCTTGTAGTTCTGCTCGTCCAGGAGTCGAATGTCTTCGAGAAGCGTTTGAACAGATTTCGTGGCCATCTGCATACGCGCCAGCGTTGTCGTGCACAGCAGGCTGCGGCGGATACCGCCCGCATAGGTGATGTGTCTTGAGGGGCCCAGTGACATGAGCCACCGCTCAAGATCGCCGGGCGGAAGCGGCCGGCTCAGTGGGCGGGCTGGGTGTCGCCATCGGTGTCGCCAAGTGTGTCTTTGCGCAGGTGTCCCTGCGCATGCTTCGGCATGATCGAGCGCGCCAACGATGGACGGGTTGCAGAAACCGCGACGCGATTGCGCTTGGCCGATACTTCTTGCTCAAGGAGCCGCCATGGGACCACTGACCGGTTTGCGCATTCTCGAATTCGAAGCCCTCGGCGCAGCACCCTTCGCCGGCATGCTGCTGGCCGACATGGGCGCCGATGTGCTGCTGGTCGACCGCGCTCTCGCGCCGGCGCTCGGCCTGGAGAGCCCGCGCTGGAGCGAAACCATGTTGCGCGGGCGGCGCTCGGTGACGCTGGACCTGAAGAGCCCCGGGGGCGTCGAGGCCGCGCTGCAACTGGCTGCGAAAGCCGACGTGCTGACGGAGGGCTTCAGACCCGGCGTGATGGAGCGACTCGGCTTGGGCCCCGATCTGCTGCTGGCGCGCAACCCCAAGCTTGTCTATGGCCGCATGACCGGCTGGGGCCAGACCGGCCCGCTGGCCAACCGCGCCGGCCACGACATCAACTACATCGCCCTGGCCGGGGTGCTCGGCACCATCGGCCGCGCGGGTGAAGCACCCGTGCCGCCGCTCAACCTGGTGGGCGATTTCGGCGGCGGCATGTTGCTCGCCTTCGGCATCTCCTGCGCCGTCATCGAAGCCCGGCAGTCGGGGCGCGGCCAGGTGGTCGATGCGGCCATGATCGACAGCGCCTCCTTGATGACCAGTATGTTCGCCGGCCTGCAGGCCAACCGGCAATGGCAGGGCGAGCGCGGTACCAACCTGCTGGATGGCGGCGCGCCCTGGTACGACAGCTACGCCACGTTGGACGGCCAGTACGTGGCCATCGGTGCCATCGAATCCAAGTTCTACGCCGTGCTGCTGGCTCGCCTGGGCCTCGATGCGGCCACGCTGCCGGCGCAGCACGACCGCGCGCGCTGGCCCGAATTGCGCGAGCGCTTCGCCCATGCCTTCGCCAGCCAGACGCGCGATGCATGGTGTGCCGTGTTCGACGGCACCGACGCCTGCTTTGCCCCGGTGCTGAGTTTCACGGAGTCGCGCGCGCACCCACACAACCTGGCGCGCAGCCGTACCCTGCGCATCGATGGGGTCGAGCAACCCGCGCCGGCGCCGCTGTTCAGCCGCACACCTGGCGCAACGCGCGGTGGCCCGCCCGAGCGCGGTGCCGGCGGGCACAAGGCGCTTGCTGATTGGGGCTTCGACCCGGCGGCCATCGAGCGCTTGGTCGACCTTGGTGTCGGCTTGGTCGATTGAACCCTGTGGCTAGCCACGCGATGAACACCGCCCTCGGCATCGCACCGCCACTCGACGTGAGCGAGTGGCTGAACACGCCCGCACCGATCAGCCTGGCCGAACTGCGCGGCCGCGTGGTCGTGTTGCATGCCTTCCAGATGCTGTGCCCGGGTTGCGTGTCGCACGGCCTGCCGCAGACGCTGCGGATTCGTGAGACCTTCGACCCGAGGGACGTGGCCGTGATGGGCCTGCACACGGTGTTCGAACACCACGCGGTGATGACACCCGACGCCTTGCGGGTGTTCGCGCACGAGTACCGGCTGAACTTTCCGATCGGCGTTGACCGGCCGTCAGCGCACGACGCCGTGCCCTGCACGATGGCCACCTATGGCCTGCGCGGTACGCCCAGCCTGCTGCTGATCGACCGTCAGGGTCGCCTGCGCCTGAACCACTTCGGTGCGCTCGACGATCTTCGCGCGGGCGCTTTGATTGCACAGCTGCTGGCCGAAACAGTCGACCGCTCGGCTGACCAGCGCAGCGCTGGCTAACGCACGAACTGGTCGACGTAAGCCTCGCCCAGGCCCACCGCCGCATAGTGCTTCCTGCACATGGCGATCTTGGTGAAGACGTCTTCGTAGCCGGTGGTGTTGCCGGCGGCATCAACGTAGACCATAGCCCCGGCGATGTTGAAGAAGGTGATCATTTCCGACGCCCCGCCCGCGGCCTCGTCGACCACCAGGGTGTGGATCTCGCCTGGCGGTTCGTAGACGAAGGCGCCTTCGCGCGCCACCCAGTCGTGCTCGAGGTAGCGCCACGAGCCCTTGATCACATAGCCGGTGACCCAGGAGGGGTGGATGTGGCGCGACAGCACGCCGCTCTTGCGCACCCGCAGCAGGTTGCACCAGCTGCCCGTCACAGTGTTGAGCAGCAGCGGGCGAAACCACACCTCGGGCGCCTGCGGCACCCAGACGCGTTCGTCGTCGGGGATTGCCTGCACGGCAATCTCGGGCTGGATGCCGGGGAGCTGGACGATCATGGTGTGGCGCCTTTCGTCATGCAATCAGGTAGCCGCCGTCCACCGGCAGGATCACGCCGGTGACGAACTGCGCGGCCGGGCTGGCCAGGAACAGCACCGGCCCGGCGACATCCTCGGGCGTGCCCCAGCGGCCGAGCGGCGTGCGCGCCACGATCGGGTCGGAGCGTGCCGGGTCGCTGTGCAGGGGCTGCGTCAGCGGCGTGGCGATCCAGCCCGGCGCCACCGCATTCACGCGGATGCCTTCGGCGGCATAGGCGATGGCCAGGCTCTTGGTCAACTGCGCCACACCACCCTTGCTGGCGCTGTAGCCCGGCACCAGGCCACCACCGAAGAAGCTCAGCATGGAGGCGGTGTTGATGATGCAACCGCGCTGCGCCGCCAGCTTGCTGCGCGCGGCAGCGCACAGGCGCATCGTGCCGCTGAGGTTGATGTCGAGGATCTCGGCGAACACCTCGGGGTCGTGCTCGGCCCCGGCGCGGCGGATGGCGCCGGCGCAGTTCACCAGCACATCCAGGCGCTCCAGGCTGGCCACCAGGGCGGTCACCGCCGCGCCGTCGCGCACATCGAGCACGCGATGCCCGATCCCGGCCTGGCCCGGCTGCTGCTGCGCGGCGGCGACTTCGGCCTCGCTCACGCCTGTGGCAACCACCTGGCAGCCCTGGGCGGCAAAAGCGCGCGCGATGGCCGCGCCGATGCCACTGCTGCCGCCGCTGACCAGCACGCTGCGCGCCGACGATGAAGGGGGGATGTTCATGGCCGCAGCTTAGCCGCTCCGCCGCACGCACGGGCGCGCATACACTGGCTCGCGATGGACATCGAACTGCAAGCCCTGCTGAGCAACAACCGCATGTGGGCCAAGACCATGGAGGCGCGCCAGCCCGGCTTCTTCACCGGCCTGCTGCAGCAGCAAGCGCCGCAGTACCTGTGGATCGGCTGCGCCGACAGCCGCGTGCCCGCCAACGAGTTGGTCAACCTGGCGCCGGGCGAGCTGTTCGTGCACCGCAACGTCGCCAACGTGGTGGTGCACTCGGATCTGAACTGCCTGTCGGTGATCCAGTACGCCATGGACGTGCTGCAGGTCAAGCACATCATCGTCGTCGGCCACTCCAACTGCGGCGGCGTGGCAGCCGCGCTGTCAGACCGGCGCCTCGGCCTGGCCGACAACTGGATCCGCCATGTGCAAGACGTGCGCAACCGCCACCAGGACTGGCTCTTCAGCCTGCCCGAGGCCGAGCGCATCGACGCGCTGTGCGAGCTGAATGTGGTGGAGCAAGCGCTTAACGTCTGCCAGACCACCATCGTGCAAGACGCCTGGCAGCGTGGCCACGATGTGGCCGTGCATGGCTGGGTTTATGGCCTGAACAACGGCTTGATCGAAGACCTGCGCATGACGGTCAACATCGACAGCGATGCTGCCGCTGTTTACCAGCGTGCCCTGGCCAGCGTGCGCGCGCGCCACCCTGCCGCGGCGCCCGGCTAGCGGCCCCGCCCTACGCCACCAACACGCCCTGCCGCAGGCGCAGTTGCCGAGCGCAGCGCGCCGCCAGGGCTTCGTCATGCGTGACGACGATGAAGGCAGTGCCGCGTTCGCGCGCCAACGCCAGCATCGCCTCGAAGACACCGTCGGCGGTTTCGCGGTCGAGGTTGCCGGTGGGCTCGTCGGCCAGCACGCAGGCCGGCCGCGACACCAGGGCGCGCGCAATCGCCACACGCTGGCGCTCGCCACCCCGAAAGCTCGCTCGGCCGGTGCTGCACGCGGCCGGCCAGGCCCACCTGGGCCAGGGCCGCCGCGGCCGTGGCGCGTGCCTGCGCCAGGCTCTCGCGACGGATGCGCAGGGGCATGGCCACGTTGTCCAGGGCGCTGAACTCGGGCAGCAAGTGGTGGAACTGGTAGACGAAGCCCAGGTGCTGGTTGCGCCAGCGGCCCTGTTCGGCCGCGCCCATCGTGCTCATCTCACGCCCTGCCAGTTGCACGCTGCCGGCGCTGGGCGCGTCCAGGCCGCCGAGCAGGTGCAGCAGCGTGCTCTTGCCCGAACCCGAAGCGCCGACGATGGCCACGGTTTCGCCACGGGCGATGCTGAAGTCCACGCCGCGCAGCACCTCGACATCGAGGTCGCCCTCCACGAAGCGC